>JAGALS010000060.1 GCA_017625065.1 Clostridia bacterium
ACATGATCACCGGTGCCGCTCAGATGGACGGCGCAATTCTGGTTGTTGCAGGTACCGACGGTCCTCTTCAGCAGACCCGTGAGCACGTTCTGCTTGCTCGTCAGGTAGGCGTTCCCGCAATCGTTGTTTTCATGAACAAGAAGGACCTTGTTGATGACGACGAGCTGCTGGATCTGGTTGAGATGGAGATCCGTGATCTTCTTTCTCAGTACGATTTCCCCGGCGACGACACCCCCATCATCCGTGGCTCTGCTCGCGATGCTCTGGAGTCCTCCAACACCGACGTCAATGCTCCCGAGTATGCTTGCATCCTTGAGCTGATGGACGCTGTTGACTCCTTCATTCCCACCCCTGCTCGTCAGGCTGATCTGGACTTCCTGATGCCCGTCGAGGACGTCTTCTCCATCTCCGGCCGTGGTACTGTTGCTACCGGTCGTGTTGAGAGAGGTACCGTTAAGGTTGGTGACGTTGTTGAGATCGTTGGTCTTTCCGACGAGTCCAAGAACACCACCGTTACCGGTGTCGAGATGTTCCACAAGCTGCTTCCTCAGGCAGAGGCTGGTGACAACATCGGCGCACTGCTTCGTGGCGTTGCTAAGGACGAGATCGAGCGCGGACAGGTTTTGGCTAAGCCCGGCTCCGTTCATCCCCACACCAAGTTCGTTGGCACTGTGTACGTTCTGACTGAGAAGGAAGGCGGCCGTTCCAAGCCCTTCTTCGCTGGCTACCGTCCTCAGTTCTACTTCCGTACCACCGACGTTACCGGCACCATCGAGCTCCCCGAGGGCGTTGAGATGTGCCGTCCCGGCGACAACGTTGAGATGACCGTTGAGCTGATCACCCCCATCGCTTGCGAAGAGGGTCTGCGTTTCGCTATCCGTGAGGGTGGCAGAACCGTTGGTTCCGGCGCTGTTGCTAAGATTCTTGGCTAATCCGAATTGATTAACTGAAATCTGAAACAAATCCCCCCGCCGCCTTTGGCGGCGGGGGCTTTTACATCGGTGGTCGCGCGTCAGATCAAGGATGAGAAGGCGTGATCGCGAAGGCGTCGCCGTATTATATACGGCAGTCCGAGTGAGCGCGACTAAAAAAACGCATATAATAAAAATGAGATCTGCGCTGCGCGAAGATCTCTACAAAAATGTTTAACGATTAAAATAACGACTTGCTAAAAAGCATCAAGGTGCGTTTTTGTTCTCGCCTTGATATGTCGTGCGAATATTCTTCGGGGATTGGTGTAATTCCATACCGGCGGTGAATGATCATATCATAAGCCCGCGAACTCCTAACGGAGCCGAACAGGTGAAATTCCTGTGCCGACGGTAAAGTCCGGATGATAGAAGAAGAGCCAATGAGGGCAGAGTGTTTCTGCCGCCCCGACAATACCCAAGATGGGAATTGTCGATTTTTGTTTTTTGGCACTTCTTTCACAGATGAAAGGAGAAATTTTATGAGATCTGAAAGAAAAAGCAGTCAAAACCTTCGGCGCATGGTTATGGTGGCAATGTTTACCGCAATGTCGTATGTGGCAATGCTGTTTATTCATATTAAAGTTGGCTTCCTGACCATGGACATCAAGGATGCCGTTATTACCTTGTGTGGGCTGTTTTTTGGCCCCGTTTCGGCACTTTTTATATCCGTATTGGTTCCTTTTATCGAGCTTTTGACGATGAGTGATACAGGACTTTACGGCTTGATTATGAACATCATCGGCTCGGCTGCATTTTCTGTGACCGTAGCATTATTTTATAAATGGAAAAAGACACTTTGGGGCGCTGTGGCAGGGCTTGTTTCGGGCGCGCTGATCATGACGGCTGTTATGATGCTTGCCAATCTCTTTATTACCCCCTATTATATGGGAACGACGATGGATGCCGTTCGCCAAATGATCCCGACACTGCTGTTGCCCTTCAATCTGCTGAAAGGCGTTATCAACGTGGGCGCGGTGCTGCTGCTTTATAAGCCCTTGTCAAGAGCGCTGCATAAAATGGGAATTCTTGCTTCCAAAGCTACGCGTGTGCCCGATGAGGCGGATTTCGAAAATGGCGAAAACTCACCCCGTTATGGCACTAAATCCGCATTCAACAAGACCAGCATCGCAGTCAGCATTGTTGCTGTTTTGCTGATCGCAGCCTCACTTGTGCTGATCTTTACGGTGCTTGGCGGAAAATTCGATTTCGGATTGTAATACAAGGGGTTGATTTTTTCGGCGCAGTTGTGTATAATAAGCATATTGTGCGAATTTTATCGAAAAGGAGAGCAATATGATCGATGCGATTAAGACGTTTTTGATCGATGTGCTGGGTGCGCATTTTGGCGTTATGATCTGTGCCATGATCCCGATCATTGAGCTGCGCGGTGCCATTCCGCTTGGTATGGGATTGGGGTTACAATGGTGGCAGAGCTATCTGTATGCCGTGATCGGCAATATGATACCCGTGCCCTTTATTTTGCTGTTTATCACCAAGGTCATCGCATGGATGACGCGAAGCCGCGTAAAATTTTTTAATAAGATCGGCACTTGGCTCACGAACAAAGCCGAAAAGAACCGCGCAAAGATCGAAAAATACTCTTTCTGGGGCGTTTGTCTCTTTGTGGCAATTCCTTTGCCCGTCACGGGTGCCTGGACAGGCTCTCTGGTCGCTTCAACCATCGGTATGAAGTGGTGGAAGGCGTTTTTCTCCTGCCTTTTAGGCGTTATGATCGCCGGCGTGATCGTCACATTGATCGCATACAGCGCGCTTGCGGCATTTACCTGGCTTTTGTGATAAAGTGCGACAAAGTACTTGTAATTTCGTTTGATCTATGCTATAATAATAACATCATCAAGAGTAGGGGAGGGACAGGCCCGTTGATCCTACAGCAACCTCCCGCTTTGGAAAGGTGCTAAATCCCGAGAGATGAGTGAAGCTGACGTGAACTCCCCCTCGGGTCGCCGAGGGGGAGTTTTTAATCAAATTTGGAGGAATATTATGAAATCCCGTAAAATGCTTTTTACATCCGAATCCGTCACCGAAGGACATCCCGATAAAATTTCCGATAAGATCTCCGACTCCATTCTGGATGCGATGCTTGCGGCAGATCCGATGTCCCGCGTTGCCTGCGAGACCTTCTGCACCACGGGTATGGTCTGCGTGATGGGCGAGATCACGACCGAGGCATACGTTGATATTCAAAGCATCGTGCGCGAGACCGTGCGCGAGATCGGCTACGACCGCGCAAAATACGGCTTTGACTGCGATAGCTGTGCCGTGATCAGCTCGATCCACGAGCAGTCTCCCGACATCGCGATGGGCGTGAATAAGGCGCTTGAGGCAAAGGAAGGCAGGATGCAGGACGATCTGGATACGGGTGCGGGCGACCAGGGTATGATGTTCGGCTACGCTTGTAACGAAACGCCCGAGCTGATGCCTCTGCCCATTTCGCTTGCGCATAAGCTCGCGCTGCGCCTCACAGTCGTTCGTAAGAACGGTACGCTGAACTATCTGCGTCCCGACGGAAAAACGCAGGTCACCGTGGAATATGTGGACGATCAGCCCGTTCGCGTGGATACCGTGGTCATTTCGACCCAGCATTCGCCTGATGTGGACGGTGACACCATTCGCCGCGATATGATCGAGCACGTCATCCATACGACGATCCCCGCAGATTTGCTGGATGCCGATACCAAGATCTTTGTCAACCCCACGGGTCGCTTTGTTGTGGGCGGTCCTGCAGGCGATACGGGCCTTACGGGCAGAAAGATCATCGTTGATACCTACGGCGGCTATGCCCGTCACGGCGGCGGCGCGTTTTCGGGCAAGGACCCCACAAAGGTCGACCGTTCCGCTTGCTACGCCGCGCGTTATATCGCGAAAAACGTGGTTGCCGCAGGTCTTGCGGACAAGTGCGAGGTGCAGGTCGCTTACGCCATCGGCGTAGCGCGTCCCGTATCGGTTATGATCGATACCTTTGGCACGGGTAAGGTGGACGAGGAGAAGATCTCTGAGGCAGTACAGAAGCACTTTGATCTTCGCCCTGCCGCCATCATCAAGCACTTTGACCTTCGTCGCCCCATTTACGCACAGATCGCGGCTTACGGCCATATGGGTAGAGAAGACCTCGACATCCCGTGGGAAAAGCGCGATCTGGCGCCGATTTTGGCGGCAGAGCTGCTGTAATTGCTGCAGGGCTAATGTGTTCGGCTCTCGTGCGGCTAACCAAACTCACCCTTTCGGCATACACTCATGCCGAGGGGGTGAGTTCATGTATATCGAGCTGATTGCCGAAATTTTGCTGGCGGTGCTTGCCGTATTCGGGCTGTATGCCATGATGCGGCTGTTTGTAACGTCGCGGCTGTTGCCGGCACGCGCGGGATTTTTGATTGAGATCCGCGAGGGCACCACAGCGCAGGATGTGCCACTGCTTTTGAACCGTGTAAAAGACGCCTTGTTCCTTTGCGGAACGGGGCGTATTGTTGCATTGATAGACCTTGCGCTCAAAGAAGAAACAGCACTTTTGGATGCCCTGCGCGAGGAGGGTGTCGCGTTTTATTTTGTAAACCTTTGATGAAAGGAGGAGGGGACGTGGAAAACGAGGGACGTAACACGCCAAGCGAGCAGGAAAAGCTCAGCGGCAGTGTGGAAAGCATCATTTATGCCAACGAAGAAAACGGCTATACGATCCTTGATTTCGGCACCGATCAAAACGAGCTTGTGACGCTGGTCGGCACGATCCCGTACGTTGCCGAGGGCGATGAATTGACCGTATACGGCAAATGGGTACATAATCCCAAGTACGGCAGACAGTTTCAGGTGCAGCAGTTTGAAAAACGTTTGCCCTCCGATGCGGCAGCGATACTGCGCTACCTTTCGTCGGGGGCCGTGAAGGGCATCGGACCGAAAAAAGCGCAAAAGCTGGTCGAGCTGTTTGGAGAGGATACCTTCGACGTGATCGAAAATCATCCCGATTGGATGGTGCAGATCCCGGGCATCAGCCACCGCATGGCGGGTGAAATTTCCGAGGAGTTTGCCCGTCAGGCGGGCATTCGCTCAGCAATGATGTTTTTCCGAGACTTTTTTGGCGCGGCGCTGACCGTTCGCATCTATAAGGCGTGGGGCAGTGCCGCCGTGGACCGCGCCCGTGAAAATCCTTACCGCCTTTGCGAGGAGATCGAGGGCATCGGCTTTGAAAAGGCTGACGATATGGCGGAAAAGATCGGCTTTGACCGTATGGGTGAGGAGCGCATCAAAAGTGGTATTTTGTACGTGCTGACCTACAACGCGGCACTGAACGGACACACGTGCCTGCCTGCCGAGCGGCTTGTCGAGGCGGCTGTTGCAATGCTGGACGTGCCAAAGGAGCGCGTAGAGAATGCCATCGCAATGCTGATGAAGGAGCAGAAGCTGCGCCGCATCCACGTCAGAACCGAAAAAGGGGCAGAGGACTATTTTTTTGACCGCGCTTCTTATGACTGTGAGCGCGTGATCGCCGATAAATTGGTCGTTTTAGACCGCACCTGCGTGAAGATCGAAAACAGAGACATCGACCACTTTATTACCCGTGAGGAGCGCAGCGGCGGCATTGCGTATGCGTATCTGCAAAAGGAAGCGATTGCGGGCGCGCTTGAAAACGGAGTCTTGATCTTAACGGGCGGACCGGGTACGGGAAAGACCACCGTTGTCCGTGCGTTGCTGCGCATTTTCCGCAGCCTTGACTTCCGTGTGGCGCTTGCGGCACCCACGGGTCGTGCCGCCAAGCGTATGTCCGAAGCAACCTCAGCGGAAGCAAAAACAGTACACCGTTTGCTTGAAATGAGTTACACGGACGGCAAAAAGGCGCAATTTGCCCGCAACGAAAAGGACCTTTTGGAGGAGGACGTCATCATCGTGGATGAAAGCTCGATGATGGACTCTGTGTTGACCGCCGCGCTCTTGAAGGCGATCAAGCCGGGCGCACGCCTCATTCTGATCGGCGATGCCGATCAGCTTCCGTCGGTCGGGGCGGGGAACGTTTTGCACGATCTGATCGCATCGGGACGTTTTACGACTGTTGCGCTCACCGAGGTCTTTCGCCAGGCACAGCACAGCCTGATCGTGACAAACGCACACGCGATCAACCGCGGTGAAATGCCGCGGTTGAATGTCAAGGATAACGACTTTTTCTTTCTTGCACGTGAGAGCGACGGTGCGATCGCCGCGACCGTTGCCGAGCTTTGCCATACCCGCTTGCCCAGGGCTTACGGCGCGCAGATCGTGGGCAATATACAGGTGATCTCTCCCTCGCGAAAAGGCGAGGTTGGCACCGAAAATCTGAACCGTTTGCTGCAAAACACACTCAATCCCCCTCGCGCCGGCAAGCGCGAGCACACCGTGCGCGATCTTGTGTTTCGTGAAGGCGATCGCGTGATGCAGATCCGCAATAATTACGATTTAATGTGGGAACGGGGTGAGGAAAATGGGTGCGGTGTCTTTAACGGGGATATCGGTATCATCGAAAATATCTCCCCGAAGGACAGAAGCGTTGAGGTGCTTTTTGACGACCGTCACGTGACCTATGACTTCACGGCATTGGACGAGCTGGAGCACGCCTTTGCCGTGACCGTTCATAAAAGTCAGGGCAGTGAATACCCCGTGGTGATCCTGCCGCTTTACAGCGCGCCGCCGATGCTGCTCACCCGAAATCTGCTTTACACAGCGGTCACAAGAGCCCAAAAAATGGTGATCCTGGTGGGGCGTGAGGATATCGCCGCGCAAATGGTGAAAAACAACCGCCAGGCGATGCGTTATACAGGCCTTTGTGCAAGACTGTTTGCGGGTGGTGAAAAGCAATGATCCCGTTTTTACGTATCGCTTCCGAACTTTTGTTTCCACCCTGCTGCGTTGGCTGCGGAAAACGGATCCGACCCTCAACAAGCAAAGAAAAAACGCCTTATTTTTGTTCCGAGTGTGCATTGGAATGGGAAAAGAGCCTGCTTTCGCAGTGCCCGGATTGCTTTGCGCCCTATTGTGAATGCAACTGTCAGCCCCACTTGATGAAGCGTGTGGGCAGCAAGGGACTGATCAAATTAGCACCTTATCACAAGGAAGAGCATTACCGCACCGTCAGTCACGCGATCCATAGTATGAAGCGCACGCCACGCGCTCGTGTGTTTGATTGCTGTGCGGAAAATCTCGCTCAACCGCTACTGAAAGCCGTTTGCACAGCGGAGGAAAAAACGCCGATTTCTCATACCGTTATCGTACATTTGCCGCGTTCTGTGCGAAATGCAAGGCGCTATGGCTTCGATCAGGCAAGAGAGCTTGCGAAGGCATTATCCCGTAAAACATCCTATCCACATCTTTCTGCTTTGAAGCGCGTGGGAAGAAATAGAGAGCAAAAGAAGCTGACCGTCAAGGAAAGACAAGCCAACCTGAGGGGTGCATTTACATTGACGGGAGACGTTCGCGGCTGCCGTGTTATTTTGGTGGATGACGTGGTCACGACAGGGGCGGGTATGGCTGAAGCGATCAGGGTTCTGAAACGGGGCGGAGCCGCCGAAATTCTACCTGTTTGCGTTGCCGCCACCCTCAAAAAGCGCCAAGAGCCCACATTTCCAAAATTTTCTTGACAATTTGCTTATTTAGTGTTAATATAATACCATATATCATATAATAAAAAATCGGAAAGGAGGAACGGTATGCTGCGTAAAAATCTTGGCATTGACATCGGCACAAAGCAGATATCGATCTATTCGATAGAAGAAGGACTCTTACTGCACGAGCCATCGGTCGCCGCGGTGGATGTTGACACGAACGATGTGGTTGAAGCGGGCAAGCCCGCATTGCGGCTTGTTGATGCGAATCCCGATCGCTTGCGCTTGTGCTGGCCTGTATGGGACCCCATCGTCAAAAGCGCGGATATTCTGTCCTCTATGCTCCGTATTTTGCTTCGCCGCGCGGTGGGACGTACGATGCTGCGCCCACAGATCATGGTCTCGATCCCTTGCGATCTCACCGAAGCGCAGACCAATGCCTTGGAGGATGCCGTCCTTTCGGCAGGCGCTTCCAGAGTGCATTTGCTGGAATCGCCGCTTTGCGCCGCCTTGGGCGTGGGGCTTGACTTTTCCTCACCCGTTGGTCAGTTGATCGTACACATCGGTGCATCGCGCACTGAGGTCGCTATGATCTTCATTGGCGAAATGGTCACGCACCTGACCGTTCCCGTCGGTGGCTCTGCCTTCGACAGCGCGATCATTGAGTATATGCGTAAACGGCATAATCTCTTTATCGGAAAACGCACTGCGGAGCAGATCAAGCTTCGCATCGGTACGATCGCCAAATCCGCCGAGGAAAAGCATTTGGATGTGAAGGGGCGCTGTATGAAGACAAAGGAGCCCCGTATCGTAACGCTATCCTCAAAGGAGATGCTGGGCGCGCTGACCGAGCCGTTGACCTCTATTCTGGATGCGATCGTTTCGGTGATCGAGCAGACAGGAGACGATATGCGTGCCGATATTGCCAAGGGGGGCGTGGTCCTCACGGGTGGCGCCGTGCTTTCGGGTATGGATCAGTTCCTGGATGAGGTGATGGGCTTGCGGATCCGTCTTGCCGCCAATGCCGAGACCGCCGCCGTTGAGGGTGCCGCAGTGGCACTTTCCCGTTTATAAGTCAAAGGGTCGGCGCAAAATTGTGCCGACCCTTTTTTAAGGAGAACGATTATGCCAAATGTCATCAATGCTTACGTGTCAGAGCTTCCCGCTCGCTTTTTTGAAGAGATATCGGCGATCCCGCGTGTTTCTTATCACGAGGAGGGAATCGCGGATTATCTTGTTGAGTTTGCTACCGCGCGCGGTCTTGCGGTCTATCGGGACGCGTCGCACAATGTTTTGATCAAAAAACAGGGCACCGTAGGGCGCGAAAATGAACAACCGCTTCTTTTGCAAGCGCATACCGATATGGTCGCCGAGCTTGCTTTCGGTGCTATCCACAATTTTGAAACCGAGGGCTTGGAGCTGCAGCGAAAGGGAAATATTTTGTCGGCAAAGGGAACGACACTTGGTGCTGACGACGGCTTTGGCGTGGCGCTGATGCTTGCTGCTTTGGAGAGTGCGGAGTCCCATCCGCCGCTTGAATGTCTCTTTACCGCCGCCGAGGAGGTGGGGCTTGTGGGCGCTACCGCATTTGATTATGGCAGAATTTCAGCCACACGTATGATCAATTTTGATTCCGCCGAGGAGCATTTGGTGATCACGGGCTGCTGTGGCGGTGTCCGCACCGGCATCACCGTTCCCGTTTGCTTTGAGGATATCAAGGCGCAGGGCATTGAGATCGCCCTGCACGGGCTGTGCGGCGGACATTCGGGCGAGGACATTCACAGAGGTCGCGCCAATGCGCTTTGTGTGATGGGCGCGATTTTAAAAAAACTGCGAAAACTCACCCCGTTCAGGGTCGTTTCTATGCACGGCGGCGATAAAGACAACGCCATTCCGCGTGATTGTGTCGCTGTGGTCGTGCCCGATGATATGGGCGCGGCAGTTGATTTCTTTTCAAATTCCGAAGCCTTGCTGCAAGCGCTTGTAACAAGCCCCGATGACAGCAAGCGCTCTCTTGACGTGCGCGCCATTACGGTAGAGCAAGCCTTGCCCCATACCGATACCGAATGGCTTTTGAAGGTGCTTGGAGTTCGTAACGGCGTGCTTCAAACCCGCGCGGATGGTTCGCCCCAGACCTCACGCAATCTTGCGCGTGTGCGCTTTCTTGCAGACAAGGTCGATTTTGCTTTTTCGTCCCGTTCACCCGATGAAAAGTGCCTGAACGAGTGCAAAGAGGAGCTTGAGGCCTTGGCGAGCAGCATCGGGGGCAGCGTTTCGCATCACGGGCAGTATCCCGGGTGGGAAAGCGAGGCGGACTCGCCCGTGAGTCTGCTTTGGCAAAGCTGCTACCGTGCCGTGACGGGCCGGGAGATCTCCTCTACCGTGATCCACGCGGGGCTTGAAAGCGGTCTGATCTCCGCCAGAATTTCGGGGCTTGACGTGATCGCTGTTGGTTGTAATATTTACGATCTGCACACGCCTGCCGAGCGTATGGAGCTTGATTCCTTCGAGCGCATCTATCAGACCTTACTTGCTTTTTTGAAAAAATGTTGAAATCTATCACTAAGGGGGATTGCTATGAAAATCAAGGAAAATTACGTTGCCATTAAACAAAAAAGTCTGCCGAGCGACACCGATCTGCACGAGGTCTATGCCCTGATCGGGCGTGTAAGCAGCAAGGCATACGCGGACGCTGTTTTGCTGGAGCTGTACGAGGGCGACGGCTTTGACGCTTATGAGGTGAGCGATGCGGACGGCAAGATCCTGATCCGCGGCACGTCGGGGGTTGCGCTTGCTTCCGGCTTTAACGCCTACCTCAAGGAGCGCTGCGGATACAGCATCGGCATCCTTTCCACAAGCGGCACGTTGCCCTTGGTACCGCCTGCCGTTGGTGAGCCGATCAAGCGCAAGAGCAAGTTTTTGTACCGCTATTTCTTCAATTATTGCACGTTTTCTTATACGTATGCCTTTGATAATTGGGAGGAATGGGAAAAAACACTTGACTATCTCTTGCTATCGGGCTACAATTTGATCCTCAATCCCATCGGGCTTGAAACCGTTTGGCGCAACACGCTGCTTTCGATCGGTTACACCGAAAAGCAAGCAGACGAATTTTTGTGCGGACCTGCCTTTTATGCTTGGCAATGGATGATGAATATGACGGGTTGGGCAGGCGGTGTACCAAAGTGGTGGTACGAGGACCGTAAGGCGCTTGCAGGCAAGATCAACCTGCGCTTGCATGCCCTTGGGGCATCTGCGCTTCTTCCCGGATACGTCGGTATGGTTCCGCGCGATTTTAAGGAGCATTTCCCAAATGCCAAGCTCATCGATCAGGGCAGATGGATCGGTCTTATGGACCGTCCTGCGCTTTTGATGCCTGAGGATCCGCTTTTTGACCGTATTGCCGATGCCTTTTATGCAGAGTTAAAAAGCATCGACGGTGCCGAGTATATGCACTATTATTCCGTGGATCCCTTCCACGAGGGCGGTATTACCAACGGCATTGATCTGTTTGATTATGCGCAGCGAACCTTTGCAAAGATGCGTGAAATAGATCAGGACGCGGTTTGGACCTTCCAGGGCTGGGGACATTCGCCCAAGGCGGATATGATCCGTGCGATACCCGACGGCCGTGTCTTGATCACCAATCTTATGGCAAGGGCAAATTGCGAAAAGGAAGATCTGTATGCCGGTGCGCCTTGGTGCTACTGCGCAGTCTATTGCTTTGGGGCACAATATTATTTACCGGGTGATGCCGAAAATATTTTGGTCAAGCCCCATAAGTGTCTTGAGGACGAAAATATCAATATGATCGGCATCGGTTATATGCCCGAAGGTGTGAATGGTAGCGAGATCATTTTTGAGATCCTTGCATACAATGCGTTTGCCAAGGATGGCGATCTTGAAGCGTTCATTTCGTATTATCTGAAGACCAGATACGGCCTTTGCAACGAAAACCTGGTCCGTGCTTGGACCTTGCTTTGTACAGAGGTATTGAGCGGCAAGCAGCACATGAACGGCGAGTCGGCGCTTTGTGCGCGTCCGAATTTGGCGGTCTCCCGTACCTCTGCGTGGGCGGGTCGCCCCAACCCCTTTGTGGATCAAACCTTGCTTTTGGAATACGTTTCAGCGCTTTTGGACGAATATGATGCTCTAAAGGATAACAACGCCTATCGCAAGGATCTGGTGCTGGCGGCACGCCAGACGATCAGTAACCTTTCGTGGTATTTTGCCAAAAAGATCTGCCTGTCCTATACCGAAAAGGACGTGGAAGCGGTTTCTTACTATGGCAAGGAGCTTTTGTCTTTGTTTGATTTGCAGACAGCCATTGTTGCAACGGACGATGATATGCTGCTTGGCAAATGGCTGGAAAAGGCAAAGCGGCACGGCAAGACCGATGCCGAGCGTGCGTATTTTGAATGGAACGCGCGGGTGCAGATCACACTTTGGGCAGACCGAGAGGGAGCTATCAAGCTGCGCGATTACGCGGCAAAGGAATGGCAAGGGCTTTTGGAGGACTTTTACCGTCCCCGTTGGGAAAGCTTTATTTCCCGTCTTGAGATCTCGCTGCTCACCGATCGCCCCTTGGAGGAGATCCACCATTATGACGAGGAGCTGCCCTTTGTTTACCGCAAGAACGTATACACCACGACCCCCTTTGGCGATCTGAGGGATGCGGTGTGCGCGGCGCTTGATAAGATCCGCTCGACCAAGATCGTGCATGAGGTCGAAAAGGAAAAGCAAGCAAGCTTTGAAGAAAATGTTATGCAGGATATTGGTCAATGATCAAAAAAGTGCCGAGGAAATGCTTCCTCGGCGCTTTTTGCTTTATTTGTTTTCAAAAACGAAGGTGTGATTTCCGTCGGGCTGATAGATCATCTGCTCGGTGGTATCGACAAGATATTTGATGTGCGGGCGCTGGAAGCGAGAGCCGTTCTTGTATTCCAAGACCTCCTTGCCGCAGGGCCAGTAGGCAATTTTGGGGTTGCATAGCATATACAGATCGGTGTGGTAGCAGCCGATGCCGTGGTGGGCGATCTGCATCACGTCGCACTTCATATGCTTGCCGTACATATCGATCAGGCACTGCGCGCCGTCGGGATGCAGGTCCGCAAGAAAGACAAAGCGCGTTACGCCCTTTCTCACGGCCTTTTTTGTGACCTTGCCTTTGACGACGGCATCAACGACCAGGCTGGTATCGTTATAGTTGTGCATCATATCGGGGAAGATATCCTCATGGGTGTAAAGCACCGTCAGCGTGATACCGGGCAGGTGGAATTGCTGACCCGTGTGTGCCTTCATATAGACACAGCCCTCAAAGCGCTCGCTTGTGGCGGCGAAGTTAAAGTGGCGCACAAAGCCGTCAAGACAGCTTTGATAAACAAGATCGGGGGCATCGTTGCCGACCAGCATCTTCACGGTGACCTTGTCGGCGTAATTGGTTGCAAATTTGCAGAACACGCCGCAGTGGTCGCCGTGGCCGTGCGTCACGATCCACGCCGAAATGACGATGTCGTCGATGCCGTCGGGCTTTTGCTCAAGCATCGTGTTATAAAGCAGCTCCGCGTTGTAATCAAAGCCCTTGCCGCCGTCGATCACGACGAAGGTGCCGTCCTCAAGGCGGATGAGGTATCCCATGCTTGTATAGACCTTGGGATCAAAATAGAGCCCCAGCTGCGTGACGGCAATGTCGCAAAGCTTCTTGTATTCGGCCGGGTTGGTCGGTAGGATCGCGTTGTTTTGCGCGATCGCGCGCAGCTCCGCCGTTTTCTTGAGGTAGTAAACGTGGATAGAGAATTGCTCTTTGCAGTAACTAGCGCTGCAAATACAAGGATTTTCAAGCTCCTGATGCTTGGTAAAGCCAAGCTCTTCCAGCTGCGCGGTGTAGGCAAGCATCATGTTTTTGCTTGCGTTTTTCCAAAAAAACATCGTGGCTCCGTCGGAGCAATCGTAAAGCGCGTCATAATGCTTTTCGTTTATATAGCGGGGAAGTCCGGGATAAATACTCATAATCAAAATTCCTTTCGGGCGCTTTATTGTTTGTCAAAAAAGAAGGTGTGATTTTCGTCCGTGCGGTAAATGATCTGATCTGTGGTCTCAAGCAGATATTTGAGATGCGGGCGTTGCAATCGCGCGCCGTCCTTGTACGTTAAAACGGCTCTTCCGCAGGGCCAATAGGCGATACGGGGGTTGCACATGGCATACAGATCGTAAAGAGAGGGACCGATGCCGTGATGGGAGATCTGCATGATGTCGCATCTCATATAAGCGCCATACGCGTTGATCAGGCGTTGCGCTCCGTCGGGGTGAATGTCCGCAAGAAAGACAAAGCGCGTCTCTCCTTTTTTTATAGGCTTTTCCGTGATCTCTCCCTGAATGCCGGCATCCACCACGATGCTGGTATCATTATAGTTACGCATCATATCGGGGAAGTAATCCTCGTGGGTATACAGCACGGTCATCGTCACGCCCGGAAAACGGAATTGCTGTCCCGTGTGCGCTTTCATGTAGCAACAGCCCTCAAACCGCTCGCTTACAATGTTGTAATTAAAGTTGCGTCCCCAAGCACAGCCCTGATACGTAACATCGGAAATGTCATTTCCGATCAGCATTTTCACGGTGACCTTATCGTTGTAATTTCTCAAAAAATTTCTAAGGACTCCGTAATGATCACTGTGTCCGTGTGTCAGGATCCACGCCGAAATAACGATGCCGTCAACGCCGTCAGGCTTTTGCTCCAGCATCGTGTTATAAAGCAGCTCGGCGTGGCTGTCAACGTCCTTTCCGCCGTCGATCACAACGAAGGTGCCGTCCTCAAGGCGGATCAGATACCCCATGCTCGTATAGATGTTTGGGTCGTTGTAAAGTCCCGTCTGTGTGACGGCAACGTCGCACACCTTTTTGTAGTCATAATCGTTGATCGGCAGAACCGCATCCTTTTGTACGATCACACGGAGCTGAGCTCTTTTTTTGAGATAGTACGTGTGAATCGATAGCTGCTCCTTGTAATAGGTCGCGCTGTGCACGCAGGGGTCATCAAGCTCCTGATGCTTTGTGAAGGAAAGCTCTTCTAGCTGTGATACATAGGAGAGCATCATTTCCTCGGTCGCTTTCTCCCAAAGAAGCATTGTCGCGTTATCCGAGCAATCGTAAATGGCATCAAAGTATTTTTCGTTTGCGTAGTGGGGAATTCCTCCGTAAATGCTCATGATCAATAATCCTTTCTTTCAAATACAAAAGTGTGGCTGCCGTTTGCCTGATGGATGATCTCTTCTGTGGTCTGGACAAGATATTTGATGTGCGGCCGCTGGAAGCGGATGCCGTCCTTGTATTCCAGAACGGTCGTGCCGCAGGGCCAATACGCAAAGCTCGGATGGCAAAGGGTGTAAAGCTCGTAATGGGGGCATCCGATGCCGTGGTGGGCGATCTGCATGACGTCGCACCGCATGTGCTCGCCGTACATACGGATCAAATTCTGATTACCCTCGGTGATATCCGCAAGAAAGACAAAGCGTGTTTCCCCCGCGGTCACAGGAGCCTTTGCCACCTCACCCTTGACGACGGCATCCACGACGATATTAACGTCGTTGCAGGCGCGCATGATAGCGGGGAAGAAATCCTCATGCGTGTACAGAACCGTCAGCGTGACACCCGGCAAGCGGAATTGCTGTCCCGTGTGCGCCTTCATATGCACGCAGCCGCCGAATTTACCGTTTGCGCTGTTGAAGTCGAACCACCGTCCGTGACCGTCAACAAAGCTTTGGTAAACAAGATCGGAGGCATCGTTTCCGATCATCATTTTGACAGTGACCTTATCCTCGTATGCGTCCATGAATTTGATGAAAACGCCGCAGTGATCGCCGTGTCCGTGTGTCACGATCCACGCCGTGATCACGATGTCGTCAATGCCATCGGGCTTTTGCTGAAGCATCGTGTCATAAAGCAGCTTTGCATCGTATTCGGGCGTTTGACCGCCGTCGATCACAACAAAGGTGCCGTCCTCAAGGCGGATCAGATACCCCATGCCCACATAAACGGCGGGGGCATTGTACGTGCCAAGCTGCGTGACGGCAACGTCGCAGACCTTTTTGTAGTCATAATCGTTGATCGGCAGCACCGCGTCACTCTGCACGATCACGCGCAGCTCAGCCGTTCTTTTGAGATAGTAAACGTGCATCACAAGCTGATCCTTGCAGTAGGTCGCGCTGTGGATACAGGCGTTGTCAAGCTCCTGATGCTTTGTGTATTCCAGCTCTTCAAGCTGCGCTACGTAGGAGCGCATCGTCTCCTCGGTGGCGTTCTTCCAATAGAACATCGTCGCGTTATCGCGGCAATCGTAAATGGCGTCGTAATCTCTGTTCTCGGCGCGGCGAGGAACGTTTGTTCTGTAAATACTCATAAAAAACCTTTCAAGCAGTCAAACGTTTATTCCTTTTCGGGGCATTTCCAACGGTAAATGAGCTCCGGCTCCTCAAAGGGGGTCGAGAAAAATCCGTCGTCAAGCGGCTCGCCGTAGCGTTGATGTCGGATCACCGATACCAGCATGCGAAGGTCCTCGGGCTTGTGGCAATGCTCGCCGTGTCTGAAGTACCAGAACAGGTTTTCCTCCTTGCCGTAAAGCCGATAGACCCCCTTTACAGCCTGCGTTGTCATCCACGAGCCGATTGGGTTTGTCCAGATGTCGCTTGCCGCCTCGGCGACAAGGAGCGTGCGGGGGGCGACCATTGCCTTGGTGAAGTGCGCGTCGAAGGGAAGCTCCGCCTCGCGCCCTGCATAGTCACCAAGCTCGGGACCAAACCAGAAGGGGAAATTCTTGTGAATGTCGGCAAGCGTTTCGCTTCTGAATTCTTTTCCGTTCTCCTTGATCGCCTTCATGTGGATGCGATAGCAGCTGCACGAGCCCGCATTTGTTTCGTTGGGGGCAACGATCCTTGCTCTTTGGTCAAGAACACCTGCCAGCATCGCCGTTTTACCGCCACGCGAGTGACCCGTAAAGGCGATCCAATCCATGGCAAAAAGGTCCAACTGCTCCAACGCGTCAACGCAACGCGAAAATCCCCACGCCCAAGCGCCGAGCGCACCGAAGGTGCGGTCGGGATAGCAGTCGTAAAGCGGGGAGTGCCTGCCCGCATCCTTGATATCGGGCGCAAGCTCGGTGCGGTTGAACAGCACAAGACCAATGCCCGCATCAAGCGCGACCTTTCTGAATTTCTCATCAAACGCATAATCCCAGCAAAGGTCGCCATCCACGATCACGGGTGTCTTTCCCTCTGCTTTGGGTTGATACACGCGCATTGTGAAGGATACGGGATGATCGTGCCTGCCTGTTACGATGCGATAGCACAGTAGCCGCCCCCAATCCTTGCGGCTGTTATTCAGCAGCTCCACCTTCAAAAACTCGGGGGCAGGGGGCATCGTGCCGTACTGAAGCTCAACGACGCTTTTGTAAAGCTCCTTTTTGTGCTCGTCAAATCCTTTGGCGCTCGCCACTCTTGTGCCGTCTGCTCGAAGGAAAGGATCGGGCAGCTCGCCCAGCACCTTGTAATCGGTTATTTTGATGATCTTTTCTTTGAAATTTGCCATTTTCACTCTCCCTACATCAGTTCTTTGTAACAGATGTCCACAGCTCGTAAAATTCTTTTACAGCGCTTTCAAAATCAGGATGGAAGCTACCCTCAAGGCTCATGCGCTTGCAACGCCTTGCGTTTTGCAGCGCCGTCCAAAACTCGATCAGATCGGCTGCGTCCTCTTTTGCGGGAATGCGGCGGTCGTCGTTGCGTCTTGCGATGTGCGCGTGCAGAATATGCTCGCTGTATGTCGTGATATCCGCCAAGTCCTCACCGTTCTTGTAAGCATGGAACAGATCCACGATGCAGCCAACGTCGTTCCTGCCGATCGCCTCGCAGATCTCGGCGGCTTCGGCAAGGGTATTGGCAAGGTTGGTCTCCTTGCGATTCAACGGCTCAATGGCAACCTTGATCCCGTGGGCGGATGCCACGTCGGCGATGGTGCACAGCGCGCGCTTGAAATTATCCTTTGCCGCGTTGACATCGAACCCTTCTGGGAACCTTCTCGCCCCGCCACTGCCGACTACAAGGATCTCACAGCCAAGGCGCTCTGCTCTTGGCAGAGCTATTTTGCAATATGCCTTGATGGCGTCAAGATCAACGTCGTGGGATAAATGAAGATCGGACGGGCAAAAGCAGCTGAAGACCTCCGCACGCAGCTGCGTGCGGGTTACTGCATCATGGGCGGCGTCAAGCTCCTCGTCGCTCCATTTTGCCGTTGAAGTCAGGTTGAATTCCGCATAATCGTATCCCAGCGATTTGATAAAATCCAACCGAGTCGGCTTTGCGCATACGCCTATTTTCATGTGAAGTTCCTCCGTTTTGGACAAAAATGATAAAAAGCAACACAAGAGAGAAGCGATTGCTTTCTATGCTTACATTATACAATACTTTTGCAGAAAACTTCTTGCAAATATTGCGATTTATATTGCAAATATCTTCAACTTTATCGCGCGTGCGTTACAAAATCACAATTTATATCCCACAAGGTAAAAACAAGAGGGTGCATCCATACCGTCGGATCGCACCCCCTTTCATTGTTTTCGCCTGACACGAGAATATTATACTTTGTCGTAATATTGGTCCAATACGTCGCTGACGGTCTGCGCCCAAACGATCAGGTTTTCGGGCTTGTGTGAGACCGTGCTGATGTCCTTGAGCACAAACTCGCAAGGGCAGCCGTGCTTGATGCACGCTTTGACTGTGTCCTCGATTTCCTTGCGGATCACTGTGGGATCGGTCTCGATGGCGACGTTTGCAGGGTTTGGCTTTCTCGCGTAAACGTAATCGCCCCCGATCTGCTCCGCCGAGGATTCGATATCCGCCCAAGGCGACACACCGATCTTACGCAGATTTTTGATCTCCTTGATGACGTCCATCTTGTCGTGCAAAGGCTCGCAGCAGCCGTAATAGGTGTAAGCGCAACGCTCGGCAAGGTGCTTGACGTGGTCGATCTCAAATTCCTTGAACATATCGGGTGACACGCTGGTCAGTGCCTGTGCCGTACCTCTGAACCAGGTTGCCTTCAGTCCGTCCTCGGCAAGCCCGGACACCATAGCAGGGGTGCAATGCAGGTTGGGATCGGTGGGATCCATGTGTAGCTTTTCCTCATAAAAGTCCATCCACGTCTCGGTGATCTTGCAGAATCTGTCCATCAGCGCGTGCATATATTCGGGACGGTCATACAGATCGTACATGATGGGCTCAATGCCGCGGAAGTTTGCGATCTGATCCCAGATGTTTGCATAGATACGGCCGTGACCGCAGATCTTCACGGGCATCACGTCGCCAAGCAGCTCGGAAAAATATTCCATATTGTCCGCATCCTTGTCGGGGCGGTGGGTGAGCTCGGGGATCAGGATCTTTTCCAGCATCGATTCATCCTCAAGGATGTCCTCATAGCAGTGGGAAACGATGTTGTTGGTCGAGTCGGTGCGGATGATCGCTTCTTTTTTCTCGATACCGATGCCGGTCGAATCCACCGCCATTTTGATCCTGTAAAAGGGCTCGAACAACGTATCCGCCTTGAAGTGCTTCCAACGGTAGATGGCACGCCGCAGGAAGGTCTCCAGATTTTGAATGCGCTTGCCGCTTGTGCAAACGCAGGTCAGCTCATCGTCGATGTTGATCTGATACCACGGAATTTCGTCGATCAGAACGGGCGGACGTACGATCTTAAGGTCGTTGGTCGCCTTCATACGCTCATTCATGCGCCGCTGCTTGTCGGAAGCTGCCATTTCCATGTATTGCTTTGCAAGATCGCGAATCACCTGTTTTTCCTTAGTGTCTATCATGGTGTTTTCTCCTTTCGGGATGCTTTTCCGCATCACTTGTGTTAAGTTTAGCATAAAAAGCATCACGTGTAAATAGGGTTTTCATCCTTTTTTGTGTGTGCTTTGCATGGAAACCCGATAGAGAAGCGTTTAAAAAACCAAATTTAAAGAAGTTTTATAAAGATTAAGGGCTGTACGTGAGAGGAAAATAAAAAAGGCTCCCTTGTGCAAAGGGAGCTGTCAGCGAAGCTGACTGAGGGATTGTTTGCGTGTGATTTATCGCTTTTTACAATCCCTCCGTCGCGGCTTACGCCACGCCACCTCCCCTTACACAGGGGGGAGGCTTTTTTGCAATTTCGCTTTAACGCGACGGCGTCTTTTGTCAATAAAATTTATTCCTCACCCAGCACAAGGAAGCGCACCGCACGGCGGTAGCCCTCAAAGCCGAGCCCCATATAGGTCTTTTTGGCGACCAGGGAAACGAAGGAATGGTGTCTGAACGCCTCACGTTCCATCACGTTGGAAATATGCACCTCGACCGTCGGGATAGCAACTGCGGAAAGCGCGTCAAGGATCGCCACGCTCGTGTGGGTGTAAGCACCGGGATTGATGACGATGCCGTCAAATTTCCCATACGCCTCTTGAATTTTATCCACGATCGCGCCCTCGTGATTGGATTGATACAGCTCGCATTCAGCGCCGACCTCAGCGACCGCCGCTTTGATGAATTCGCAAAGCGCGGCAAAGCTTTGGTCGCCGTAAATGCCGGGCTCACGGATGCCGAGCATATTGAGGTTCGGACCGTTTATCACAAGCAATTTCATTGTGTAAGTACCTCCAGGATCTTTGTCATATTTGCCTCGATATCCCGTGAGATGGGGATGATCACATCGGCGGCGGCACGGTAAAGGGGCAAGCGCTCGGCGTATAGCACGGTGGGCGTTTTCTTTTGCGAAAGGGGTCTGCCGTCGGTGGGCAGGTCGTCGGGCTTGATATCAAGGAACAGCACCGTTCCGTTTTGATGCATCAAGGGCAGATTACGTTTCTTTGTGACAGCACCGCCCCCCGTCGCCACTAGAAGCCCGCTTTCCTTGCAAATATCGGCAAGCACCGCCGTTTCACGGGCACGGAAGCCCTCCTCACCCTCGCTTGCGAAGATGTCGGGGATGCTTGTGCCTGCGGCCTTCACGATCTCGGCATCGCAGTCCACAAATTTGCGCCCAAGGCGCTCGGCGATCAGCTTACCAAGCGTCGATTTGCCGCAGCCGGGCATACCGACAAGCACGATGTTTTCGGTCTCACGCGCGATCGACTCGGTGATCCTTTTGACCTCAAGATCGTCGATCGTTGTGTCTAAAAACAGCTCCGCCGCGCGTCTTGCCTGCGACACAAGCATCAAAAGCCCGTTGCGGTGGGGGATGCCTCTTGCCTCGGCTTCGAGCAAGAGCGCCGTGCGCGCAGGGTTGTAGATCATATCAAAAACCGCTTCAAGCCTTGGAAAAGCATCAAGCGAAACAGGTGAAACGCCGTTTTTGGGGTACATCCCGACGGGTGTCGCGTTGATCAGAATTTCAGCGTCTGCGTGGCGGTCAAGGTTGCTATAATTGTCCTCGCCGCTGCGCGAGATCACCACAACGGCGCGCGCGCCCATATCGGCAGCGACTGTGATCGCCGTGCGGGAAGCGCCGCCCGAGCCAAGCACGACCACCTTTTTACCCTCAAGCGACACGCTCAAGTCCTTTACAAGATCGGAAAAGCCCGCATAGTCGGTGTTGAAGCCCGCAAGAGAGCCGTCTGGGCGGCGCACGACGGTATTGACCGCGCCGATGCGCTGCGCCTCGGGCGAGATCTCGGCAAGGTGGGGCATCACGGTCTTTTTATAGGGGATGGTGACGTTCAACGCGTCAAATTTTCCGCTTTTCAGGAAATCGCCGACCTCGTTTTCCTCAAGCTCAATGAGATCGTAGCGGTAATCGGCAAGCTCCCTGTGGATACGGGGGGAAAAGCTGTGCGAAAGCTTTGCGCCGATCAGCCCCGCGCGGATCTTGGTTCCTTCGATCATCGGCGCACCTCACAGCATCTCGCGATAGGTCCCGAGGTAGCGGAACTTTTCGCTGCTGCTCTCAAGCTCACCAAGCAGACGCAAAAGAGCAGGGGATTCGATGGGGGATTCCAAATCGAAATAAAACAGAAACTCAAAATCGTGTCCGGGCATCGGACGGGACTCCAGCTTCGTCAGGTTGATGTTCATCGCGTCGATCTGCGTGAGCAGCCTTGAAAGGCTACCGGGCTTGTGCGGCACTGTCAGAACGATAGAGGTCTTGTCAGCCCCCGGGTAAATTTCGGGCGTTTTGGAAATACAGATAAAACGGGTATAGTTGTTGCCGTTATCCTGAATGTCCTCCTCCAGCACCGTAAGACCGTAAATGTTTGCACAGTCCTTGTTGGCGATGGCAGCGTAGCCCTCGCCCGCGTCCTTTACGAATTCAGCCGCCTTTGCCGTATTGGGGAAGGCAGTCGCCTTCACGCCGTTCATGCCTGCGATATAGCCCGCGCATTGCGACAGCGCCTGCTGATGCGACACGATTTCCTTAATATCCTCTTTTTTGGTGCCGGGCTTGGCGAGAAGACAGTGATCGACCTTCAAGCGAAGGGCGCGCACAATATAGAAGCGATGGTTGCTCATCAGATCATAGATCTGCGTGACCGATCCCGCTGTACTGTTTTCAATGGGCAGAACGCCGTAACGGCACTCGCCGCGGTCAATGGCGGCAAACACGTCGTCAAAGGTCTTGTAAAAGCTGACCTCGGGGCAGGCAAACAGCTTTTCGGTCGCCTTGAGGGAATACGCGCCCTCCACCCCTTGACAGGCGACCTTGGCGCGTGCGGGGAAGAAGGGGGAGGTTTCCTTCACGGCAGTGGAGATCTTCTTTTCAAGCTTTGAGGAGGTGTTCAGTCGCTCGTGCTGATATGCCTTTGAGATCGAAAGGATCGAGGCGTAAAGGGTGCGCGCGTACTCCTCCATTTCGGGGCCCGCCAGCTCCGAGACCTTGCAAAGCAGCGCGCGCTCACGCGCCGCGTCGGTCACCGCCTTGCCGACCGAGCGCTTATATTCCGCTACGTCTGCGCAAACGTTCATGCGCTCGCAGAACAGCTTCACCAGCTCGCGGTCGATGCGGTCAATGGCTTCGCGTGACTGTTCCAGAGAGGGGATGTTTTTTTCGTTGCTCATAATTTGCCTCACTTATCAAGTAAAAGATCAAGCACCGTAATGGCGGCAGCTGCCTCTACCACGGGTACGGCGCGCACGACCACGGTGGGATCGTGACGGCCTGGGACGGAAATGGTGGTGTTTTCCATACGGGAAAGCGAAACGGTGTCCTGCTCCTTCGCAATGGAAGGGGTGGGCTTGAAGCCGACGCGGAACACAAGGGGCATACCGTTGGTCATACCGCCCAGAATACCGCCGCAGTGGTTGGTCGCGGTGACAACGGATTTGCCGTTGGTGCGGTAGCTGTCGTTGTTTTCACTGCCAAAGAGCGCGCTTGCGCCAAAGCCCTCGCCAAACTCCACACCCTTTACGGCAGGGATCGAGAAAAGAAGTGCGGAAAAACGACCTTCAACGCCCGAAAACATATGCTCGCCAAGTCCCGCAGGCAGTCCTGTCACGGCACATTCGATCACGCCGCCAAGCGAATCCTTTTCAGCGCGCGCGGCGACGATCGCTGCTTGCATCTGCTCACCCGCATTGCTATCCAGCACAGGGAAGGGCAAGGATTTTAAAGCCTCCAGCTCCGTTGCCGACACGTTAACGGCATCAAAGCGCTTGTCCTTGACGGTATGGATCGACTCGATGTGCGCGCCGATGTGGATGCCGCGCGCCGCAAGATATTGCAGCGCCATGCCGCCCGCGATGCAAAGGGGGGCGGTCAGTCTGCCCGAAAAGTGTCCGCCGCCGCGCAGATCGACCGTGTTGCCGTACTTGCAAAGTGCGGCGTAATCGGCGTGCCCGGGGCGAGGGGTGTCGTAAATGAAGGAATAATCCTTGGAATGGGCGTTGGTGTTTCGGATGATGGCGTGCAGCTCCTCACCGTTGGTCGTGTCGTCCGTCAGCCCCGTGAGAAATTCGGGGGTGTCAGGCTCTTTTCGGGGGGTGGAAAAAGCACCGCCGTTCGGCGCGCGCCGTGCCATAAAGGCTTGCAGCGCCTCGCGGTTAAGGGCAAAGCCACGGGGGAAGCCCGAAAGGCGCATGCCGATCTCGGCATCGTGTGAGCCGCCGTATATCGAAAGATGCAGATTGTTGCCGTATTGATTTGCCATAAAAGCTCCTTTCAATCCGCAGATTTGATCAGTTCAAAGAAGGTGGGATAGGATTTTGACACCGCCTCTGTACCGAGAATGGTCACGTCGCCCGAAGCGCACAGCGCGGCGATGGCGGCACTCATTACGATGCGGTGATCACCCGCACCCTCAACCGTGCCACCCGTCAACGCACGTCCTTCGACGATCAGCCCGTCCTCGGTTTCGCACACACAGCCGCCCAAGGCGCGCAGAAGCGCCGCCGTGGTGGCGATGCGATCGCTTTCCTTCAGGCGCAGACGCGCCGCACCCGAAATGACGGTCTTTCCCGTTGCCACCGAGGCAACGACCGCGAGAATGGGCACAAGATCGGGGATCTGCTTCGCGTTGATCGTGATGCCGCGCAAGGGGGCAGGGAAAACGGTAACAGCGCCGTTTTCGGCATCCTTTTCAACCTTCGCACCAAAGCGTTGCAAGAGGTCAAGAATTGCCATATCTCCTTGCGAGGAGGCAAGGTCAAGTCCCGTCACCGTGACGGGGTGATCGCCCACAGCACCCGCCACAAGCGGGAAGGCAGCGCCCGAAAAATCGCCCTCGGGATAAAGCACCTCTGGTGAGTGCAAGGGCTGCTGCAAGCGACCGGGAATGCGGTAAACACGCCCGTTTTCAAGGTGTTCGGGCGTAGCACCGAAGGCGGCAAGGGCGTTCACCGTCATATCAATATAGGGTGCTGACTCGATTTCACCCGTTAAGGTGAGAGTCGAGGGGGCATTCAAGAGCGAGAGGGCAAACAGCAGCCCCGTGATAAACTGCGAGGAAACATTTGCCGCGATCGAATACTCACCCGCTGTCAGTTGCCCTTTGACAGAAAGCGAGCCGTCGCTGTTGTCGGTACAGACAACACCGTGCCGCAAAAGCTCACTCGTCAGCGGCTCCATCGGGCGGTCGGGTAAGCGCCCGTGCCGCAGAAACGTGGTATCCGCCCCCAGCGCCGCCGCAACGGGCACAAGAAAGCGCAAGGTAGAGCCAGATTCGCCGCAATCGGCAATTGCCCCATAAACGGGTGTGGAAATCGGTGTAATATATAGCCATTCGTTTGTGCTTTCAGCAGTCATTTCCGCACCTGCGCCAAGCGCCTTCAGCACGCGCAAGGTCGCGGCAATATCCTCGCCCGCACCCGAAAGGCGTATGCGCGTTGGCGCATCGGCAAAGGCGGCGGCGATCATCATACGGTGCGCCGCCGATTTCGAGGTCGGCGCAACCGTTTCACAAACGAATTTCGGCTTACGTAATGTAATATTCATACATTCTCCTGTGGTAATGGGTTCAAACTCCCTCGTAGAGACCGGCGTCCTCGACGCCCAATGTAGGGACCGGCGTCCTCGACGGTCCGCAACGACGGAATAGCGAGCCTGCGAGCGTCCGGTTCGTTTTCAATCTCACAACCCGCCCTTAAAAAATTCGCAAAGCGTATCCGCGGGAACGGGGTAAAGACGGCTGTTGCCGATCTTATCGGGCAGAACCAGCGTGATGCTGCCGCCCTTGCGCTTTTTATCGGAAAGCGCCACCTTCGCCAGCGCATCCGCGCCGTAAGGGCATTCGGTGGGCAGATGATAGGCCTTCAGCATCGCTTCGATATGCGTGGGAACGTCCTTTTCGCAAAGCCCTGCGGCGACCGCAGCCTTTGCCATCAGCACCATACCGATGGCGACTGCGCTGCCGTGGGAGATCGTAAAATCCGAAAGCATTTCGATCGCGTGTCCTGCCGTGTGTCCCAAATTGAGCAGCTGCCTTGCGCCCGTATCGCGCTCGTCCGCCTCAACAAGATCACGCTTGTCCGCAACACAGTGGGCAATGATCTCGTCGGGGGCATCGGCAAAGGGCTTTTTCAGCATTTCCAAAAGCTCGGGGTCGTTGATGTATCCGTACTTGATCACCTCAGCGCATCCGTCGGCAAAAATATTGTCGGGGAGTGTTTGCAGAGTGTCGGTGTCGCAAAAAACAGCCGAGGGCTGATGAAAAGCGCCGATCAGATTTTTGCCGATGGCAAGATCGGCACCCGTTTTGCCCCCCACCGAGGAATCGACCATCGCAAGCAGCGTGGTGGGGAATTGCACAAAGGGGATGCCGCGCAGATAGGTCGCCGCGGCAAAGCCCGCCATATCACCGACAACACCGCCGCCAAGAGCTGCAACGAAATCGGTACGGGTGAGGTTTGTTTTTGCCAGCGCTTCCCAAAGCGAAACGATGGTCGCCGCAGTTTTGGAGGCCTCGCCGTGGGGGAATACAAATTCAAAAACGGTGTAGCCCGCACTCTCAAGGGATGCGATCAAGAGGTCGCCCCAAAGCGCGCGTACCGTGTCGTCCGAAACCACCATCACCTTGCGCGGTGTGGGGAAGAGCGCTTGCAGCGAAGCGCCCGCACTCTGCAGCAGACCGCTGCCGATCTGTACGTCATAGGTCCTGGAAGCTCTTACCGTAACGGTCTTCATGCCTGCTCCTCGCTTCCTTGGTCGACGCGTTCTTTTGCAAGACGGCCCTCGCGCAAAAGCGCCTTCAAGCGCTTTGCGTCACCTGCCGCCATCGCGTCACGGTAGGCGGTCAGCGCGCTGATGATGCCGTCGATCTCCTCGGTCAGATAGTCGCTGTTTTCCATAAACAGCTCGGTCCACATCTGCTCGTTGAGCCAAGCCACACGGGTCAGATCCTTATAAGAGCCTGCGGAAAAGCCCTTGTGCACCTGCGCGTTGGGGCTCTTGACGTAGGCATTCGAGACCACGTGAGCAAGCTGCGAGGTAAAGGCGATGATGCGGTCGTGCTTCTCGGCAGTCGATACCGTGATCGAGCCAAAGCCGACGGGCAGCAACAGCTCGCGTACACGCGAAAGCAACGTCTCGTTCTCGGGATCCTCGGGCACGATTACCATCGGTGCGCCGCGGAACAGCCCGTCCTTGCTGTTTTCAAAGCCCGAATACTGCGTGCCCGCCATGGGGTGTCCGCCGACGAAGTGGAAGCCGTATTCACGTGCCATACCAAAGCAAGCGCCGCAAATGCCGCGCTTGGTGCCGCACAGGTCGATCACCACCGACCCCTTGCGCAGATGGGGTGCGCTGACGCGCAGCCAGGCCATAGCGGCAGCGGGGTAGACCGCAAGAAAAATGACGTCGCACTCGGATGCGGTCTCGGCGGTGAGCTTACCGCAGATCGCGTTCTGCGCAAGTGCGCCCTTCAATGCTTCTTCGCTGATATCGTGAGCCAGCACGGCGTGTCCTGCCGTACTGTATGCTCTTGCCATAGAGCCGCCGATCAGTCCGAGACCGACCACGCCGACCTTTAATTGATTACTCATTTTCGTTTGTTCCTTTCTTGATGTGACAGCCATCGCAGGTGAGACGGCAGCAGATCTCAGCCATTTCCTCACAGCTTTCCTGCCGCCCGTTTTTGAGCCATTCGATGAATACGTTATAAAACGCACCCGCCAGATACAAATGCCGATAGCGCGCCTCGGCGCTGTCGTTTTCGGGGCGGAAGGTGATCGCCATATTTTTGTTGATGTTCTCTAAGATCAATTCGCCAAGGTGCGCGCGGTAGGCGGTGATGCCAAGATCACGGTAAGCGCCAAGCTGCCCGAACAGCTCGCGGTAATAATCCAATATTTCCTCGCGGGTGTTCATACCCGATATTTTTTCGTGAATGGAAATGCCCACCTCTTCCATATACTTGTTGAGAATGTCTTCTTTTGAGGTGTAGTTGCGGTAATACGCCATACGGGAAACACCCGCTTTGCGGGTGATCTCGGTAATCGAGATCGAATGATAATCCCGTACCTTCATCAGCTCGATCAGCGCTGTGACGATGTATTCCTTTGCCAATCGGTTGGATTCGTTTTTGATTTTCATGAACAAACCTCCAAAAAATGTCACAGAAGTCATAGAAAAGATTGACAGTTTATAAATAAAGTGGTAAAATCTTAATGTTACGAATGTAACTGTTCTAAAGTGTAGCACGCGAACGGGCGCTTGTCAAGTGCTTTTTCGCATCTTTGCAGAAAGGAAATCAAAAAATGAGTTCTTATGTGATCGTGACCGACTCCTCCTCCGACCTGTCGCCCGAGCTGTTGGAGCGTTATAATGTGCTTTCTATCCCGCTTGCCGTTACCATGGACGGGATGGAGCCTGTTCCCAATGATGAGATAGATACCAAAGAGTTTTATGCGTTTTTGCGTAGCAAGAAGGGGGCAAAGACCTCCGCTGTCGCAATC
The DNA here is from genome assembly GCA_017625065.1 of Clostridia bacterium. GTDB lineage: Bacteria > Bacillota > Clostridia > Oscillospirales > CAG-272 > Firm-07. Next base: position 27,952 of record JAGALS010000060.1, read on the forward strand.
GAGACCTTTAAAGATTTCTTCAAGCCCTACCTGGACGAGGGGAAGGATATCCTTTACCTTGGCTTTTCGTCCGGTCTTTCCAGCACCTATAACGCGGGCTTTGTCGCGGCAAAGGAGCTGTCGGAGGAATATCCCGACCGCACCGTTGCCACCGTTGATACCCTGTGTGCTTCCTTGGGGCAGGGCTTGCTCGTCTACCACGCGGCAAAGAGACGCGACGAGGGTGCCAGCCTTGAAGAGGTCCGCACCTGGGTGGAAGAGAACAAGCTGAATCTTGTACACCTGTTTACGGTGGACGATCTGTTCTTCCTCAAGCGCGGCGGACGTGTCAGCGCGGTGACCGCGGTGGCGGGCTCAGCGCTTGGCATCAAGCCCATTATGCACGTGGATAACGACGGGCATCTGATCAAGATCGGCATCAAGCGCGGCAGACGCGCTTCGCTTGACGGGCTTTGCAGCCGTATGAAGGAGCTTGCCTTTGACCCCGCAAACCAAATGGTATTCATCAGCCACGGTGATTGCGAGGAGGATGCCAAGTATCTGGCAGACCGTATTCGCCAGACCATGGGTGTTCAGAATTTTGTGATCGATTTCGTCGGCCCTGTGATCGGTGCACACTCCGGTCCCGGCACGATGGCATTGTTCTTCCTTGGAAAGGAGAGATGAGATGAAGTTAGACGGTAGAAAATTCAGTGAAATGTGTATTTCGGCTGCCAACGCGTTGAATAACGATCAGGCAGTCATCAACGCCCTTAATGTATTTCCCGTTCCCGACGGTGATACGGGCGTGAATATGAGCCTGACGATGAGCACCCTGCAGCAGCTCACCAACTTTGACGGCACCGTTTCGGATTGCGCGACAAAGGTGGCGGACTATATGCTCCGCGCCGCAAGAGGCAACTCGGGTGCGATCCTGTCGCTGTTCTTCCGCGGCTTTGCAAAGGCGGTGAAGGGACTTGACGAGGTGGATGCGCTGGACGTGGCAAAGGCGCTCAATCAGGGCACCAAAGAAGCTTACGGCGCCGTTATGACCCCCACCGAGGGCACGATCCTGACGGTTATGCGTATGTGTGCCGAGCGCGCGATCGAAGCGACCGAGCGCGGTGAATATCAGGGCGACATCGTGGGACTGTTCGGGCTTATCCTGCGCTCCGCAAACGAAGCGCTTGCTATGACCCCCGACCTGCTTCCCGTTCTGAAGGAAGCCAACGTCGTGGATGCCGGCGGCAGCGGCTTTGTGACCGTGATTGCCGGTATGCTTGCGGCACTCAATGGCACGCCCGTTGAGCGTGTGGGCGGTAATGATACTGCTGTAAGTACCCCCGGTGTTGCCGATTTCGGTAGCTTTGACAGCGCCGATATCAAGTTTGGCTATTGCACCGAGTGTATCGTTGATAAGAGCGACTCCTTCAAGGGAGAGGGTAAGTGCGACGATCTGCGCGATTATCTGGCAGGTCTTGGCGACAGCCTTGTGTTCATTGACGACGAGAATATGATCAAGATCCACGTGCACACCAACCATCCCGGCAAGGTGCTGGAAAAGGCACTGCGCTATGGCTCGCTTTATACCGTTAAGATCGAAAATATGCGTAATCAACATACCGAGCTGATCGAAGAAGCACCCGCGGCTCAAAAGGAGCCTCGCAAGCCCGTTGGCTTTGTTTCCATCGCCGTGGGAGAGGGCGTTGCCGCCACCTTCCGTGATCTTGGCGTTGGATATATCGTGCCGGGCGGTCAGACGATGAACCCCAGCACCGACGACGTGCTGAAGGCGATCGATGCCGTGAATGCCGATACCGTGTTCATTTTGCCGAACAATAAAAATATTTTCCTTGTTGCCGAGCGCGCCGCCGAAATGACCGAGGACAAGAAGATCATCGTCATTCATACCGCGCACTTCACGCAGGGCTTTACCGCTATGATGATGTATGACGAGACGGTCAGCCCCGAGGAAAATGCGGCTGTGATGGAGGAAGTGATCCAGGGTGTCACAACGCTTTCCTTTACCCGTGCCGTGCGCGATGCCGATATTGACGGACTTTCCATCAAGGATGGCCAGGTGCTTGGACTTGTCGGGGGAAAGGTCAAGGCGGTTGCCGCTGAGATCCCCGAAGCGCTTGAGAAATTGCTTGCGTTTGTCGACGCCCCCTCCTTCCTTTCTGTCTATTGCGGTGCCGATGCGACCGACGAGCTGACCGCGAAGATCGAGGAGATCCTCGGTGCGAAGCTGCCCGATGCCGAGCTTACCGTGCTTGACGGCGGCCAGCCCCTTTACGACTACGTTATTGCTGTTGAATGATTTTTAAAAATCAAAATAAATCCTAAAAAAGAAAGAAGTGTAACATTCCCCATGCAAATGAATTTCATCCGCAAGCTTCCCATTCCCCAGGAAACCAAGGACAAGTACCCCGTGCCGCTGAAGGCAGTCGAGCAAAAGGAATTGCGCGACATTGAGATCAAAAAGATCTTCAGCGGGGAATCCGATAAGCTGTTGCTTGTGATCGGTCCTTGCTCCGCCGACAGTGACGAGCCCGTTATGGAGTATGTCCATCGTCTTGCCCGCCTGCAGGAGCAGGTCAAGGATAAGATCGTCATCGTCCCCCGTATCTACACCAACAAGCCCCGTACCACGGGCGACGGCTATAAGGGTATGCTGCATCAGCCCGACCCCTCGGGTATGCCCGACGTTTATAAGGGGATCCTTGCCATCCGTGAGCTGCACACCCGTGTGCTGACCGAAACCGGACTTTCCACCGCGGATGAAATGCTCTATCCTGCCAACCACCGTTATCTGTCCGATCTGCTTTCCTATGTGGCGATCGGTGCGCGTTCTACCGAAAACCAGGAGCATCGTCTGGTCTCCAGCGGTCTTGGTATTCCCGTCGGCTTGAAGAATCCCACGGGCGGCGATCTCAGCGTTATGATGAACTCGATCACCGCCGCACAGCATGCCCATTCCTTCATTTACAGAGGTTGGGCAGTCGAAACGCAGGGCAATGAGCACGCTCATGCCATTCTGCGCGGCTACGTCGACGAGCAGGGCGCAAGCCACCCCAACTATCACTATGAGGATCTTGTGCGCTTGGTGGCACTCTATGAAAAATCGGGCTTGCAGAACGCTGCCGTTATCGTGGACTCCAACCATGCCAACTCCGGCAAAAAGTACGGCGAGCAGCCCCGTATCTGTAAGGAAGTGCTGCATTCCTGCCGCCACAATGCCGACGTGAAGAAGATCGTCAAGGGCTTCATGATCGAAAGCTACCTGGAGGACGGATGCCGCAAGATCGGTGAAGAGGGCTTTGGCAAGTCGATCACCGACCCCTGCCTTGGCTGGGAAAAGACCGAAAAGCTGATCCTTGATATTGCTGATCTGGCTTAAAAACAACAAAAAAAGCGGACGGAATAAAAAATCGTCCGCTTTTTCTTGACAGATGCTGTCGAATATGATAAAATTTAAGGAGGAAGACCCATGGGCAAAAAAGATATGGAGGTATTGGAGGCAAGGATCGCCGAAGGAGAGGCGAGAGAGGCAGCCGCAAGAAAAAAAGAAATGAAAGAAAAGCTCAAAAAGAAGAAGAAAAGCTTCTTCGCCGATTTCAAGAAGTTCATCACGAAGGGCAATATCGTGGATATGGCCGTCGGTGTTATCGTCGGTAGTGCGTTTACCGCGATCATCACCGCGCTCAGTAACGGTATTCTCAAGCCCGTCATCAACTTTATCCTTGCAAAGATCTTGGGCAAGGATTCGCTCAGCGAGGTCTATACCTTCCTGCAGAAGGCGTATAAGACCGGCGAAGCGGGCGAGCAGGTCGTTGACCTTGCGAACTCGATCTACATCGATTGGGGCGCATTCATCAATGCTATCATCAACTTCCTGTTGGTCGCGTTCACACTGTTCGTTATCGCGCGCATCGCTCGCAACATTATGAACAGAGCAAAGGCAAGAGAGCTGGAGGCCGCCAAGGCAGCAGAAGAGAAGAAGAAGGCAGAAGAGAAGGCAAAGGCAGAGGCTGCCGCTGCTCTTGCTGCCGAGAAGGAAGCACAGCTTCAGGCATTCTACGCAAACGTGGCTCGTCAGACCGAGCTGCTGGAGCAACTCTCCAAGAAATAATAATCAAAAACCGCTCGCGGAATTTTCCGCGAGCGGTTTTGTTGTATCCTGAAAACCACCAGCAGTGCTGGTGGTTCCAAAAAGCTTTAGCTTTGCACAGTTTCCGCCGCAGCGGAAGGCTCCCCTGTGTAAGGGGAGCTGTCAGCGCAGCTGACTGAGGGGTTGTACTCGTGAAAAATCAGAAAAAACAATC
>JAGALS010000009.1 GCA_017625065.1 Clostridia bacterium
AAAACGCGCCATTACAACGTAATTTACGGTTTCTGCAACGACAAAAGCCATGCGCTCTGCCGCAGCGTACGTCCTAACGAAGCGGTGTATCGTGACGGTAATTTCTACGGAATCCGCGCAATCTACGAAGATGCAGGCGAATATTGCGACAGAACGTGGGATTGGATAAGAGAGCCATCCGATACCCCGTTTATACTTGAAATCGGCAAAGACGCACAAACTGACGTTTCGCGCTTTTGCAAGCTCGAAAAAAAGCCGGAGTAAGATACTTATTTCTATACAAAATAAAAAATCCAAGCCGATAGGGTGTTACTCTAAAGGACGGTTTTACCTACCGCCCAAAAAAACAGAAACCGCAGATTGATTTTCTGCGGCTTTTGTGCTATAATAAGTATGTAGGTATAATACTATGAGTTTTATCAAAAAGAGAAGAAACTTGCGATAAGCTTGAACGATAGGAATTTACGGTGAGGTCTATATTAATGTTAGATGACAAAACAAAAAATTGTATAATTGAAAATTTTGAAATAGCCGCCAAAGAATTTAATTTTAATTTCGTTGCTCCATATTATATAGGTGAAAATAGTGAGATGTGCTTTTTTGCCCATTTGTTCAAGGAGAATGACCAAAAAGGAGTACTTATAGATATTCTCTGTGATTTTGATGAAAAGATTGATATCGAAAAACAAAAATACTGTAGAGCAAACAACAGATTCTATAGCTGTTTGTATATGACACCCCTACTCGTAGAATACAAACGCAGCTTTTTCAGTGAAATGCTGAAAGATTGGAAATATGAGTTCTAACAAATCACGTAAAATTAATTATTAAAAAGCATTGAAGCGTTAACCAGAAAAAGCCTCCCTTGTGTAAAGGGAGGTGACATTTTCGCAAGAAAATGGCGAAGGGATTGTAAAAGCAAAAAATCAGAGCTACACAATCCCTCAGTCACCTTCGGTGACAGCTCCCTTTACACAAGGGAGCCTTTGACACAAGGTCATTCTACGCTGAATTTTTATTTGCTTTCTGCTCATCGGCATAGCCTACATAGAACCCCGCCACTATGGCGGGGTTTTCGTGATATAATAAAAATCTCCCACCGCGACTGCGGTGGGAGATTTTTATTGCTGATCATTTGGATCTGACAAAGAGCTCGCGCCAGCTCTTCCTTTTGATGACAAACCAGAACAGCGCAAAGCCGCCGATCAGGACAACAGCGACCGAGCCGCAGACGATCCCCGCGACAGCGCCGCCGGGAAGACCTTCTTTCGGCAATTCCACGCCGCAAGCATCGCAAAGCTCTTTGCCGCTGTGCGCCGCCTTGGTGTCGGTAACGGTACAGCCCTCATTCGCGCACACGTGCCAATGCCCGTCTGCATCGTGCATCCACGTCTCAAAGGCGTGTGCCTTTGCTTCTCTTGTGACGGGACAGCCCGCATTGTTGCAACTGGCATCCGTGCAATCCGCATCGTAGGTGTGGTTGCTTTGCGCCACTCTGGTGACGGTGCAGTCCGCATTGTTGCAACTGGCATCCGTGCAATCGGTAAAGGCGTGTTTGATCGCCACCGTCATCACGGTGGGACAGTATTGGCAGGAGATCGCCGTCTCGCAATTACCGTCATCCGCATTGCTCAGATGCGCTTCTCTTGCCTGTGTTACGATATGCGCGCAGTAACGGCAGCCAATCTCGGTAAGGCAGCTTCCGTCATCGTCGCGCGCCACGTGATCGGGCTTGGTCGCGCCTGCCGTGCAGATGTTGGTGTAGATCTGATCTGTAACGTCCACGTCACAGATATAGCCGAAATACACGGTATTTTCCTCTGTGCGAAGCACGGGGTATGCATCCGTGCCGATGCGCTGACCGAAATAAAGGGTCTCACCCTCACCGGCGACACTCTTTTTGCCGTTGAGCAGGTATGCCACCGCACCCGAGGCAAACTCAGCCGCGCTTTTCGCCTCTGCTGAACCGACCGTGTCCACCCCGTTGATGCCGCCACTATAGGCGGTATCCAGATAGTAACAATTTAACACATTGCTTTCAACACTTCCGGAAGTATAGCCTGCCACACCGCCGATATCCCGATACATGCCGCTGACGGTGCCTAAACTATAACAGTGCTTGATCTTATTATAGCTGAAGCCGACGATACCGCCGACACCCATAGTGCCACTAACGTTGCCCAGATTATAGCAACCCTCGACAGTGGCATGGTTGACGCCAACAATACCGCCAATATTTTCATTGCCGCTGACGGTGCCCAGATTATAGCAACCTTCGACTGTGCCATAATTGTAGCCCACGATACCGCCAATATTTACATATCCGCTGATGTCGCTCAGATTATAACAACCCGAAACGGTGCCATAGTTTTCACCCACGATACCGGCAGCATTTCTGGCATTAGTGCTCGTATAAGAAATCTTACCCCTATAAAAGCAATTCGAAACAGTGCCATAGTTGTAAGCCACGATGCCGGCGGTATGTGTCGCACCGCGAAAACAGGATTCGATCACCCCGACATTTTTGATCACGCCTGCATGGCTTACGGATCCAAAGAGCCCGACACGAGATATTGTGTCATCGGTCATATGCAATCCCGAAACGGTGTGCCCCTTGCCGTCAAAGGTACCGGAGTAGCTACTCATGACCGTTCCGATCGATACCCAGGAGCGGAACTGCGTGCCCTCGCCCTCATCGAATACGTTGTCATTGTCCACGATGTCGGCAGTCAGTATGGCAAAGGCAGCAGAGTTTTGCGGCACAGCACCGTAGCCGCTGTTGACCACCGCCGCAAAAAAGCAAAGCTGACTCACGTTGGCGATGCGATAAGGGTCTGCCTCGGTGCCCCGCCCTTCGCAGGGCTGAAAACCGCCGCAGACGGTGCAAAAGCTCTTGCTGTCATAGGAAGGATGCGCCACATAAAATCCTTTTTCGATCTCACCCGTATAGTTGCCGATCAAAGTGCAGGTGACCTTGGCACTGCCACAGACGTTGTTCAAATAGGTGCAGGTGTAATCCCTTCCCTCCAGCAGCTGCATACCGCAGTAAGTGAGTGTCAGCTCGGGCTCCACGGGATCGCCCGTATAAGGATAGCTTTCCGGAAGGGCTGCGACCGCAACGTCAGAAGCATCTGCCGCATAGATCGAAAAGCTCCACTGCGCGTCGGTGATGCCCGTGGCGGCAAGGTAATTTTCGCCCTCTGCCACGTCAAGTGACACCGAATAGCTGCCGACGTTGATCGGATCGGCGCTGTAACGCAAGGCATAGCTGCCCATTCCGACAATGTGATCAAGCGGAGCTACCGTTGCCGCCTTTGCTTCGCCGGTATAAACAAACCGTCCGGGAATTTTGAATGAAAAATCAGCTGCCTTCGGTGCCAGCTTTTCGACAGTGTACGTGATCTGAATGCTGACCTCCCCCAGTGTGACGGTCGCCGTATAGGTGCCGGCATTCACGCTTTTACCGTCAATAAGAGAAGGACCGCTGTACTGAACGGGAATGAGATAGTCCACCCCAAGATCGCTGTTGACCACGATCTCAACGGCTTTTCCGGTATAGGTCGGATCGGCAGGGGGCGCAAGGCTGACACTGCCGATCGGCTGCGCGCAGAGTCCGTCCTCGTTGGAGCAGTGCGCGACGATACGGTCACCGTCCTTGCCAAACGATCCCCACGTGTGACGGTGCAGGGTGTACTGATAATCTCCCTCACCCTCCTCGGTGCCATCCCCTCCGAACTCGCCGTTCGAGCGGATCAGACCGCTGTTTTGAACGGTGCCGTGATTGACGATGGTACCGTCGCTGTTGATCACGCCGTTGTTGACGATGCTGCCGTTATTGGTAAGCGTCGTGCCGCGCTCCACACTCAAAGTTACACCAGCCATCACCTTCAGCGTTTCGTCGGATGCAACGGTATAGTCCTGTGCAATGGTGACATCGGAATAAAAGGTCGTGTCCTTCCCCTCGGTCACGGTACCGCCGGTGATGGTTTTGGTACCGCCGCTGCCCAAGAAGACGTAACCGTTGCAAAGCGGCTCACCCTTTTGGCTGGAGGCCTTGACGGTGCCGCCCTTGATCACGACGTTGGCCTTTCCGGCAGAGCCACCGCCAATACCTGCACCTTTTCCGGAAGCAGCAGTTACCGTACCGCCGTAAATATAAATGGTTTTTTGCAAATTGTATATAGTTGATCCCGAGCCGATGCCCGCACCGCTTGAGGCGTTGGCGGTCACCGTACCGCCGTAAATGCTGATCTCCTCTGAACTCATTTGATACGATCCACCGATGCCCGCACCCGACTGCGTGCTCTGTGCCGATATCGTTCCGCCATAGATGTTGATGATTCCGCTGTCTTTCGACGCTCCACCGCCGATGGCGGCGGCTTCTCTGTTTGTGGTGGTCGCGATCAGCTTGCCGCTGTCCTCGCCCTGACCGTAAATGTTCAGAACGTTATCACCTTCTACGGCAATGCCCTCCGACGCGGTCAGGGTACAGCCTTCCGCAAGGATCAGATGCACCGTGCCGGTGACCGCGATGCGCTCGCTCACCGTCACCTCGCCGGTGACGATATACCAGCCCTCGGCAAGGCTTGTGGATTCTGCCGTCAGCTGCGTATAGGATTCCGCTATCCTGATCTCGGTCTCAACGGCTTTTGCCGTCTCATTCCAGCTGCGCGCCGCGTATCGGTTTGGCGCGTCCGAGAGCTCCATCGCGCTTGTCGGCAGAGCCGCGAGAAGCGCGCAGAGCGCAAGAAGCAGAATGCAGAACGTGACGATTTTTTTCATAATGGTTTCTCCTAATAGGAAGATTATTTAAAAATGCCGAGCAGGTCGCCCCAGCTCTTCCTTTTGATGACGAACCAGAACAGCGAGAAGCCGCCCAAAACAACGACCACCGTTGCACCCACACCGATGCCGATGCCCGCACCGCCCGGAAGTCCGTCTCCCTCTACAGCGGCAGCACAAACGTCGCACGCTTTGTTTTTGTCAGCATCCGAATGTGCGCCGACCGTGCGTGCTTCGTTGCAGACGTTGCAGGCGGTGTCGCAGGCATTATCATATACGTGTGCCGTTTCGCGTGCGCCGTTGCAGACGTTGCAGGCGGTGTCGCAGGCATTATCATATACGTGTGCCGTTTCGCGTGCGCCGTTGCAGACGTTGCAGGCGGTGTCGCAGTTGTTGTCATAGACGTGTGCCGTTTCGCGAGTCGCCGCACAGACGTTGCAGGCGGTGTCGCAGGCGTTATCATATACGTGTGCCGTTTCGCGGGGTGCCGCGCAGACGTTGCAGCCCGTGTCGCAGCCGTGATCGTACGCGTGGCTGTAACGGTCCAGCTTTTCGTCGCATCCTTCGACCGTGCAGGCGTGCCAATGCTCCGCGCCGTCATAGCTCCACGCGCTTGCGGGAATATGCGCTTGATTGCCGACGGGGCTATTGGAGTAGCCGCGTTCGGTGCAGTTGAGCTGCACGTTTTCGTAAACGGCAAGGCCGCCGATGACGGGGCCCTGATCGGTGCCGAGCAGCTGACCGAAGTAGTAATAGCCGATCGCGTTGTTCAGCAGCACCGCGACCTCGCCCGAGGCGAAAGCCTCACGGCTCTTGTACCATTTTTTGTAATCGGGCTGATCGGTGGCATTGTGCCAATCATTTTCACCGTAGGGGGAGTAGCTGTTGATCACCTGATATATAGGGAACGTTGCGCCAACGATGTTAGCCGTGTTTGGATAGTTTTGATGATTCGTAATCACACCGTAGAAGATACTGTTTTTCAGTACGCCGCCGCGTCCAAGACCCACAAGGCCGCCAACAATAGATGAGCTGCCCTTCACAAAGGCATCGGACCAGCAGTTTTCAATGCTTGTGCCAAGATATTGCGTGCCGGCCAAAACAGCCACATTGGAGGCACCGGCAAAATAAGAGTTGGTGATGCCAAGATTTCTGATGCTGCCCGAGGTGGGGCGATCTCCACCCTCATAGACAAGTTCACCAAGCGACGAGAAAAATCCGACACCGGAACCGCCGTTCCCAAGATAAAGCCCCGAGATCGTTTTGTGATTTCCATCAAAGTGTCCCTGATATCCTATCATCGCCGTCCACGGCATTGCTTCCTCGCCGTCAACGGGGGTATAAGCGCCGCTCTCATCAAAGCGCCCCACGTTGACTGTGATGTCAGAGGTAAGCTTTGCATTGAGGTGTCTTGTGCTTAAGGAATAGCCCGCAACGCTTTCGTTTTTGTTGACAAGCTCTGCAAACCAGTAAAGCTGCCCCGCGTTGGAGATCTCATAAAGGGGCATACCGTTCGTGCCAACACCGTTTTGCACGGCGGGCTGATACTCACCGCAGCAGGACAAGAAGCCGTTGACATACACCTCGCTTGTGTGATTAGAAGGGTCAAGATATTCTAACCCGCAGGCCCCGCATTCTGCCTTTTGGCTGCAGGTCACCGTGCCGCCGGCATGGAAGCCCACCAAAGTGCAGACCGCGCCACTTGCAAATTCCGCGGCGGTCTTGCCCGCAATATCTGTTACGGTTCCCCGCTGATGGTAGATATCCAAACCTTCAAAAAGATCACCGTTGTAATAGCAATTTGTGATGATCCCATCAGGTTGATTGTAAGTGACTATACCACCTGTGGTGCTGTTCCGAAGAGGAGAACTGTTATAACAGTTTTCAACGGTGCCTTCATTAACGTACAGAATGCCGCCAATTTGATAGTTATTAGCGGCACCGATGGTACCGAAATTGGCAGAATTTTTGACACTCCCCATGTTTTGGCAGCAAATGCCGCCAAGAAAATATGTGTATCCTTCGCCAAAAACCGAGGCATAATTGATACAACCGTCGATCAGTCCGTAATTATCACAAGCAATGCCTGCAACCAGGCATTGATCATCACCCAATTTGACGATTCCCTTTGTGGTGCAGCCCGAAACGGTTCCATCATTTCTGTATACAAGGATAGCACAGGCGAATCGGGTATGTAAGCAAGCATCCTCGATCGTCAGATCCTTGACGGTACCGTTCTCGCCGATCGCGGCGAACATACCAATATATGCTGCGCTTGTATCATTAAAATACAAACCGGATATCGTGTGCCCCTTGCCGTCAAAGGTACCCGTGTATGTACCAGCATAGAAAATGCATTCTCCGTCGTATTCGTAAAATCCGATAGGATCCCATTGCACAAGCCCCTCGGTATCGGCATTCAGCGCACCGTTTACGATCACGTTTTCGTTGAGCGTGATGTCAGCCGTTAGAACGGCGTTATACGGGATGAAATATTCATAATAATAGGTATCATCGTTTTCATTCCTGATATCATCGGCTGTGCCTCGGTCTATACTGTCGCATAGCGCCACAAACCAGTAAAGCTCGCCCGCGTTGCCGATCTCATAATAATCATCCGTCGTATCTGCCTCGGTGCCGTTGTTGTTCAAGGTCGGCGCCTCATAGTGGGTGGCATCCGCCGAGCAAATACCGTTTTCGTAGGTGCCCGTGCAGCCTGCCGCGGACGTGCAAGGGGTGGCGTCCTCTGCGCTTGCCGTGAAAACGCCGACGCAAAGCAGCGCCGTGAGCAAAAGTGCTACCGTCAGAATGCATACTGTCATTTTTTTCATCGCTTTTCTCCTCATGTGAAAATTTGTATTCCTTTTCAGTTTATTCACGCCACGGGTTGCGCGCGTGACGGCTTTTCGCCAGCTGCAGCGCTTCCTCGTTGGTCTTTGTAAGATAGTCCTTGAACTCGCCGAGAATGCGCCGCCCCAGCGCACGGTAGTCCATCGAAAGCACCTTTTCGATCTTCGTGCGGCGCACGTCCTCGGGCACGCCGTAAAGCGTGAGGATGGTATCAAGACCGCCCTCGATCTGCAAGTGCAGCGGTGTGCGGCTCTCGCGCGTCATGATGGTGCCGTACTCGATGCCCGACACCAGATTTTCCGCCTCGATCCACTTGCTGTCGCTCCATTCGGGGCGATAGAACTCAAACACGGCTCTTGTTTTTTCGGTGTCATTGTCGCGGATGATATCAAGCGAGAGGGGGGAGGTGTAGATCGCGCGGAAAAAGTCGCTTGCCACGGGGTCCTCCTCGCAGATCGCAGTCATCGAGGTCAGCTCCAGGCAGTAGGAAAGCAAGGTGGAGTACCCTTCCCCCGTCTCCTTTTCCATCAGCTCGCGCTGGAAGGCGCAAAGCTCGTTGCAAAGGACTGCCAGCAGATGCTCCTTGGTTGGAAAATAGAAGGTGATGTTGCCAAGGCTGATGTCAAGCTCCTTTGCGATCCTTGAAAAGGAGGTCTTGCTGTACCCTTCCTCTACAAATAGCTTCGCGCCGATCTGCACGATCCGTGTGCGCGTGCTGGTGCGTCTTTCCTCAAAAGGCATTTTGTTGTCCTCTCTTTCGCTGTTTTTTTGAAATGTTCCTTTTGTTGGCAAAACTTGCAAAATTGCTAACTAGTAATCTTACTAGTATTATAGCAGAGCTTTTCCGCCTTGTCAATAGGAAGATTACAAGTTTTTGCAAAAAATGAAATTTTAAAGCAAGTGTCAAAAACAAATATGCGGTAAGCGCAAAACATTTCAATAAAAAAGACACCCGTACGGGTGTCTTTTTTATCAATCCCAGCAGCCGCCGCTAAAGATCTTCAGCGGCGCTTTGCATTGCGGACAGGATAGTCCGCTACATTTATTTTCTTCGATTCGGATCATTTCCTTTTGACAGCGTTCGCAAACGTGCACGGAAGAAATCAAAAGCACGCTCTTTCTTCGCCACAAGAATTTCTTTGTTTTAAAAAGCCGAACGCTGGATTTTGAGGTATGCATTCCGCAGCACTCACAATAAAACAAGTCATTCGAGCGGTATACATTTGCCTTTGGATTCTTTTCCAGCGCTTTTCTGACCTCCTCGCCGTATACACCGCGCAAAATATCGCGCTTGGTCCTGTTGCGGCCAAAATCTTGATAATCCATCATACCCGCGCCGAGGAAATGCTCCTGCTCATATCCGCACTCGCCACACTTCATCGTTACGATCGAACCCAAAACAGATCCCCTCCTTTCAATCGTATGCGATCGTCATTCTTCGACCTTGATCAGCACGTGGCACCCTGCGGTGCTTTTTTCTTGATCCAACATATATGTTCCGAGCACACGGTATTCTCTTCCCAACATTCCTTCCTCGACCGAGACGACGATACGAAATCTTTTATCATCGTTTCTGTAGGTAGGCGGCTCTTTGCCGATATATTTTTCCCATATCTCTTCTTCGCTGATGATAACATTGATCCATCCTTGACGTGCTTTGCTGTCAAAACGGACCATCCAGACCCAAGTATCCTCGTCGTATTCCCAGCGGCTTCTCATCCATCCACTATAATCGGTTCCAAAAGCGTTGTTTAAAAATTCCGCATGCGTTCTTGCGTATACAATTTGCTCTGTCATAAAATCCCCCCTCAAATGATTTCATCTGACACCTTACGCCAGACCCGTTTGCTTTCTTCTATGCTATGTTTAAAATCATACTCATATAATCCCATAATGATATAACGGTCATATGCTTTTTCTCTTTTCACGATAATGCGACGGAAATGATGCAGCTTATCGTGTGTAGGGATAATCTTATCTCCGGGCAATACATATTCCTCACACACCGTATTGCCATCGTCCAAAATGAAATTTTTCCATCCATATTTACTAACGTTCCCGGTAATCTCTATCATCCAAACAACCGTTTTTTCATCATATTTCCACGTGCATTTCGGCCACCCCTTGTAATCCGTACCAAACGCCTTGTTTAAAAACTCAAAATTGGTTCTCGCATATATAATGTTATTCATGACAGTTCCCCCTTTTGTGTTTATTTATTTCTTAAATGCTTTCAATTTTATATTCTAACTGTTCTGCGATCTTGATAAAGTTCGGAATGTTCAAAATCCCCCATTGGCTGCACACGTACATATCGCCGTCAACAAGGTGCAACACCTCCTCCGGCTTTGCAAAAAACCGCACCGTGTAGTCGCCGCGCATGACGGCTTCCTCAGCATACTCTACCACACCGATCGACCCCTGCAAGGACTTTGAAAACACTTTTTTTAATTCCTCACGCGTGATATCGGGATTGTCGCGCAAGTAAGCACGGACGACCGCCAACACCAAACGGTTTTTAAGGTATACATTGCTTTCAAACAGATAGCGCGTGGTATCGCGTTTGCTTGGCATTGAAATGGTTTGCACAAATTCGGACGGAAGTGAGGTAGCGCTCGGCACCACGACAGGGGCGGCAGCACGCTCCTTTTTCAATAGCTCGACTTCTTTTTCCAAGGTTTTAATGCGGTCTAGCATTTCTAAAATAATGTTAGCATATTCCATGGCAAAGACCTCCTTTCTTCGTCAGTATAACACATGTTCGTTATACTGTCAAGATATTTTATGATATTTCGTGTTATTTTTTTATCTCATTGAATATCTATAGCTTTCATAAGCATCTTTGGCGTGTAAAACAAAAAGGAACAGGCAATCGATTTCCTGTTCCTTTTTTCATAAAACGATCCTCGCGCGGTATTGAAGCGCTGTCCTTAACGAAGAGCGCGCGAGCCGTCAGATCATTTCCCGACCGCTTGTCTGTAAGCCTGCACGTCTACCGCCGGCCACAACGAGCCCTTCGCATCAATATGCTCGCCGGTGACGGCGTCATAGAGCTGATCGTATAAGGTACCTGTTGCCGTGATGGTCAGGGTCACGTTCCACGCGGCACAGCCGCTGATATCGGAGCCGTTAAAGATCATCAGCTTACAGTTCGGATTTTTAAACGCCGCACTGAAGCTGCACGCCCAATTGTCCTTCAGCGCTCTGTCAAGGGCAGACTGATTTGATATCTTGTGGCTTGTCACGTTGGGGTACCAGATGACCGAGCAATTGCCGACCATCTCGTACAAATGCTTATCGGAGCCGCCGTTGTTGCCGTGGTGGGCGACCTGTACCTGATCGCTTGCAAGGAAGCGGCCGTACATCGCGCGCGCCACCTGGCTTTGCTGTACCTCCGCATCGCCAAGCCACAGCGAGGAGACCTGATGGCTGTTCGTGCCGTCGCTTTCATACAGCGTGGTGCGAACGATCAGCGAGGCGTTATTTTGCTCATTGCATCGCCAAGGATACTTATCGTCGACCGTGGTCAGGATCTCGACCTTGCAGTTGGCGAAATAGAGGACCTGCCCCGTGTTCACCTCAACGAATTCAAAGCCGTTTCTGACCGTTTGCTGATAGGTCTTCATATTATTTCTGAGCGTAAAGGTGCCGCCCGCCTCGCGGAGCTGTGTCATCGAGCCGAAATTCGCCAGAAGATAGTCAAATTTCAAAGCCGTGTTTGCACCGTATTTTTTGATAAAATTCTGAATGAGGTTGTGGTGGTCACCGTGCTCGTGCGTGATGATCCAGGCTCTGATATGTATGGGCTTTGCCGCGCTCGGATAGCTGCCGTGCGCCCGCTTGTGCATCTCACTCAGTATGTTCCAAAGGTTGTTCACTTCACCCGCGCCGCCATAGTTTCTGCCGCCGTCAATCAGGATAAAGCTGCCGTCGGCAAGTGTGATGACCTGTCCAAAACCCCAGTTGTTCTCCGCTGAATAGTCGATCACGTTGGCTGTGATCTGGGAATCCATCCGCTTGACGTAATCCTCACCCTCGATCTGCGGTCTGAAATGTTTCTCATCGACCAGCCTTCCGCCCTGATCGAGCGATCCGGACACGATGCGGATGCTGCGGACAAGGCCGCTTACGCCCTGCTCCTCGGCGTGCGTGAACGCCATATATGCCACGTGCAGGGAGATGCCCTTTTCGTTATGCACGAAGGTGCGGAAGTAGCTGCCCTCCCACTGCACGTCTTTTTCCTCAAGGGGGGTATACCCCGCCCTTCTCAAGGCAAGGCAATAGGTCATAAATGCCGAGTACGTGGCGCCCTCTCCGCTATAAATGTACTGAAGCGCTCCGCCGTTGACGTCAACTGCCGCTTCGGGGTAAAGTCCCGCAAATTCGGGCTTGGGGAAGTCGGTGATCCAATCGCTTTCGTGCGTTCTGACGAACGTGCAATCATTCGGGATCTTATAGGTCACGTTGCCGTTGCCGTCGGTCACGGCACTGGCAAGCAGCATTTCCTCAAACAGCGCATATGCCGAGGGCAGAACGTCGTCGCTCCATGCCACCAGATAGATCTTACCGTCCCTGACGGTGATGGCATACTCGTCTGCTTCCAGCTTGGACATTTCCGCCTTGACGTCGGAACGGCTCATATTGCCGACCAGGACCTCTCTTGCCACCGCTGTGCCGCCGACTGTAACGAACGGCACCGTAAGCCCTGTCCGCTCCAGCAGCGCATCGCGCACCTTGCCCGCAAACTGATAGGGGGCATCCAGGCTGTCCTTGCCCGTTTCATAAACCACCGTAAAGGTGGTATTGCCCTCGGCCAAGGGCAGAACCGTTATATTTGACGTTATGTTTTCTTCCAGCAGCGACAGCTTCGAGCCGCTGATGCACTTGTCATTGAAATAATTTTGCTCAAACCAATTGAGCGCCACAGCGGTCAGATAGGGTGTGGTGCCAACGATCGCGATCTTGCGCTCAAATACGCGAATCGCAAAGCCCTCGCCCTCGATGTCGTTATAGGTCTCAAACGACTCCTCGCGGCGGGTCAGACCGACCAGGATCTCAAGGCTCCCGTTCTGTATCGCGGTGCCGACCGTGTCGCGCTTCACAGTGATATCAAGCCCCGTCAGCGTGCCGAGCGCCTGCGCCACGTCAAGCACGTATTGCTGACCGTATTCGGTCAGCTCCGCACCCGTGACGATAGCATATCCCGTCAGGTCGATGCTCTTCTTTTCGCTGGTGAAGACCGAAAGGCTTCTCACCAACGTGCGTGCGCCCGCGCCGTCGTTCAGATCGTAAACGTAGGTGATCTGAATCGTGTAAACGGTGCTGGGGATCAGATCGGTGAAGGTGCGTTGCGCCGTATTTTGGGCAACGGTGGTGCCGCTTGCGTGTATCAGCTCGATCCTTGTCACCGCGCCGACGTTATCGATGTCGGTCTCCTCAACGGCAAAGCCGATCGAGGTCTGGGTTGGGTTGGGATCGGTAATGGCAAGCGTAGGCGTTGCCTTTGCGTCGGTCGCGATCGCAAGCTCCTTCACCACCGTGCGGTCCCCCGCACCGTCCTTCAGATTATAGACGTAGGTGACCTTGACGGTGTAAGGATTACCCGAAAGCAGACCCGTAAAGCTGCGCTGGGTCAGACTGCTTGCGGTGACGGTGCCGTTTGCGTGCACCAGCTCGATCTTTGCCACCATACCGACACCGTCCACGTCGGTCTCATCGATGGTAAAGCCGACCGAATCCTTGGTCCTTGTCGGAGCTGTGAGGACAAGCTCGGGTGTTGCCCGTGCCTGGGTGGTGAAGACAAGCTCCCGCACTGCGGTCTGCGCGCCCTTTCCGTCGTTCAGATCGTACACGTAAATGATCCTGACGGTATAGGGGTTGCCCGAAAGCAGACCCGTAAAGCTGCGCTGGGTCAAGGATCTTGCGAAGGTCGTGCCGTTTGCGTGCACCAGCTCGATCCTTGTCAGCGCACCGACCTCATCTATGTCAAATTCACTGATGTCAAAGTCCACAGAGCTCTGCGTGGTCGTCAAGGCGGTGAGGGAGATCATCGGCGTTGCCTTTGAACGGGTGGTGAACAAAAGCTCGATGCTCTCGACGCGCTCACCGTTTTGGTATTCGGCAACAAGCCGATACGTATTGTTGCAAAGCAAGCCGTCGATCTCGGGATCGGTCACGGAAAGCGCTTCGACAAGCGCCTCACCCTGATAGAGCTTCAATGCCGTCAGCGTTTCCCCCTGACGGTCCGCGTTCCAAAGGAAATCAAAGCTGATGCCATCTCTGAAAACCGTAACATCGTCAAACAAAACGACCGCATCGGTATAAAAGGCATCCGTATAAAGCACATTCATTTGGAAGCCGTCGCCCGACAGATCGTTGTAATAGCCAACGATGGCATACTGATACAGCGTGTCTGTTTTCAAGCCCTCAAACGAAACGGCGGTCACGCCAAGCGCAAGCTCCCTTGTCGCAAGGATGTCCGTGCCGTCGTAAAGCACCGCCTGCACGGTCCCGTCGGAAAAATCAAGCAAGCCGTCCGGGTCGGCGACAGTCGCGTTAAAGGAAAGCGAATTGCTTTCGATCGCGACACCCGATGCGGCGGCAGAGACCTGCCCCACGCGCCTGAGGCCGACCTTGACGGTCTTTTCCCCCTCAAGGGTGACGTCCTTTTCTTCTTTTCCATCCTGATATTTGATGCCGTCAAGCGTATACTCCTCGACACCGCTAGCGGTGCCAACGTCATATTTCAACGTGATATTTTCAGTGTCCGAGCCTTCCTCGAACATATCGCTTGTATATGTTTTGCCGTTGAAGGTCACGGAAACGATCCCGAAGCCGTCGGGGTTGTCGATCAGAATATGGATATAAATATCCTCACGCACCTTGGCATAATAGATCGTTTCGGTAGACTCGACCTCCTCAAAAGAGGCTGCAAGCTTCTGCTCAATGGTCTCACTGCTTCCCTTGAAGGGCTCTTTTTTGTCAATGATGCCGTTGCGCCCCGCAAAATCCCCTGCATACTCGCCCGCGGCGGGAGCTACACCGCCCCCGTCCGGGACGTTCGGGTCACTGTTGTAGGATGCCGCGCTCGTCTCGCCCGCCGAGGAGACCGTCATACCCTTATATACGGGGATCTGCTTTTCCGCGTCGTTTTCGTTGCAACCAAGGAATAGCGATAATGATACTGTCAGCAACAAGATCATGCTTGCTATGAGAATAAGCCTTCTCTTCATATCTTCGCCTCCAAAAATCCACTACATTAAATTAAGTATACCATATGTATGGTTTTTGTGTCAAGAAGGACTTTTCAAAAGGCAAAAGCGCCCCAAATAGCGTATACTCCGCTTGGAGTATACGCTATTTGGGGCGCCTTTTTTGTGTTTGGGTTGTGTGGCCAAACTCAGATGCACTTCTCACAAAATTATGCCAACAACAACTATTATTCTGCAATTCCGTACTTCATTTTAATTCGATCCATTTTTTCAAGCATCGGCTCGGCGGCGATCATAAGGAACAGCGCCGTGCCGAAGCCGTGGACAAGATCCATCGGAAGTCCCGTGATGTAACAGGCAAGCAGGGTTTCCCATTTGAGAGATTCGCTTGACATCATCATCGCGGCGGCGGGGTTCATAATACCGCCGTAAATGATGACTGCCGTGAACGCGCCGAACACGGCAAGCGATGCTCTCGTGCGGCGAAGCCATCCTTTTTTGAACAGTACGCCCGCAAGAAAGCCAATAATGCCCATTGCAAACATCTGCCACGGTGTCCACGGGCCTTGCCCGAAGATCATATTGGAGGTCAGCATCGTCATCGCTCCCACAAGGAAGCCTACTTCACCGCCAAAGGCAACGCCCGCGATAATGGTTAGGGCAAGCACGGGCTTGAACTGCGGAAGCATAAAGAAGAGCCCACGCCCCGCGATGCCGATGGCGCACAGCACGGCAATGGTGACAAGCTCACGCGCCTTAGGCTTTCGC
This sequence comes from Clostridia bacterium, assembly GCA_017625065.1. Lineage (GTDB taxonomy): Bacteria > Bacillota > Clostridia > Oscillospirales > CAG-272 > Firm-07. The sequence continues at coordinate 15,612 of JAGALS010000009.1, forward strand.
CCTTCAAACACGAGCATAAACGGAAGCATACATTCCAGCAAAACAAGCACCGCGACCAGATTGTAGTGCCGATCCTCTAAATAAAAGATCCCCGCGAAGATCGTCAGCGGTATAAAGAGCAGGATCGCCACCGCCGCCGCAACCGTTCGCTTGCTTAAATTTCGCTTTTCCTTTGGCGTTTGCACGATAAGCGACGACTCACTTCTGCGCCCGATCGCCGCAATGAACACCGAGAGCGCCACAAATAAGATGAGATAAAGGAAGAGCTGTTCTCTGCCCTCGGCGGTGATGCCCGACGAATTGATGATCACGGAAAGATCGGTGATCGACGTGGCGTAAAGAAAGACGCCAAGCGCCACAAGTGCCGCCACAAGCGCGATCAGCTTTCGCCAAGGCGGCAACGCCTTAGGCTTATAATTGACGCTGCGCGGTGCGGGCGCGGGCAAGGGCGTAATTTCTTCATCGGCTTCTTCTGTTTGCTTTATTTCACCGCCGCAAGCGGCGATCACATCCGCAACGGTTACGGCTTTGGGGATCAAGTGCCGTGCCATACGGTTTGCAGGCGTTGTGTAAAAGCTATTGCCTGAAAAGAACTCCTGCGGCGCACCTTCCGCGACGATACGTCCGTCGAAAAACATACCGCAACGGTGTGCGTATTCGGCACAAAAGCTGACGTCGTGGCTGACCATTAAAATGGTAACGCCCTGCGCGGTGAGCTTGCGCAGAATGGCGGCAAAGCTGACCTTGAACTCCGCATCAAAGCCCTTTGTCGGCTCGTCCAGAAGCAGAATATCGGGGGCGGTCAAAAGCACCTTTGCAAGCGCGGTGCGCTGCTGCTCACCGCCCGAAATATCGTAAGGATGGCGGTCAAGGAACGCGGAAAGCTCGCAGAGCTTCACCACACGGGCGACTTGCTCATCCTTTTCTTCTTTGGTAAATTTAGTGCTTTTCAAGACCTCGTAAAGATCTTCTCTCACGGTCCGCTTCACAAACAGCGATTGCGGATTTTGCGGCAGATGCCCGACCTTACCGTTCAAGGTCACAGCTCCGCGATAAGCGGACTTCAAGCCCGAAATGAGCTTGAGCGTCGTGGTTTTTCCCGCGCCGTTCCCGCCGAGAATGGTATAAAACTCGCCCTTCTTTAGTGTGAGTGAAAAGCCCTTTACCACGTCGGGCAGGTCCTTTTCATAACGGAACCAAAGCTCGTCCGCGTGAACGGAAATTTCATCACCGTATGCGTGTTTTTGCTTCTCTGCAAGGGGCTTCAGCGGCATTTCGCTATTGCGCGCCGTCAAAAATTCGCTTCCGTCACGGACAGTCAAAGGGCAAGAAAGCGCGGTTTTCACGCCAGCCCATACGCGCATCGCGGTGGGCATCGCAAGAAACATTCCGCTATCCTTTTCCCGAAGGGCTAGCCCCACCTTTTCGGGAATATCATCGCAAACGATGCGCCCCTTTTCCATCACGATGACGCGCGTCGCAAACGGGAACGCCTCCTCCAAGCGATGCTCGGTGAGAATGATGGTAATGCCAAGCTCGCGGTTGATCTTGCCAAGCAGTGCGAGAAAGTCGGACGCGGCAATGGGATCAAGCTGTGAGGTCGGCTCATCAAGTACCAGGATCTGCGGATTCATCGCCATCACCGAGGCAAGGCTGAGCAGCTGCTTTTGACCGCCCGACAGCTCGGTCACGTTCTTATAAAACCAATTTTCAATACCGAAAAAGGCGGCGACCTCAGCGACACGGCGGCGGATGGTGGGGGTATCGTAGCCAAGACTTTCCAGCCCAAAGGCAAGCTCGTGCCAGACCTTGTCGGTCACGACCTGATTTTCGGGCGATTGCAGCACGAAGCCGATCTGTTGCGCCTGCGTTCTGTCATCCACCGTGTCCAGCAACGCGCCGCTATAAAGGATCTCTCCCTCGTGAACGCCGTGGGGCGTGAGGCAGGTCTTTAAGTGGCGAAGCAGCGTGGACTTTCCGCAGCCCGATGGGCCGCAAAGGATCAGAAATTCTCCTTGACTGACCGAAAAAGAGATCTCGTCCAACGCCTTTTTTTCCACCTCGGGATAAGAAAAGCTCACATTTTTGAATATATAGTTTTCCATTTTCTCTCCTCCAAGGCGTTCAGCAAAACAGGGGTGACACAAAGTCCGAAATAAACCGCATAAAACGGTATCGTTGTCATATCAAGCGCGGCATAGCGGATGCTTGGAAAATAGCGGAAGCCAAAGGCAGACAGCATTACGCCTGCAGTGAGAAACAGTCCGCAAAAGCCAAGCCACACAAGGGCGTATTTGTCGCGGTCGTCCATACGGTAGATCGAAAACGCCGTTCTGCCCTTCACCCCATAGCCGCGGCTCTTCATGCTGTCTGCGGTCTCAATGGCGTTTTCCAGCGCCCAGGTGATCATGATCGAAAGGATGACCACCCCCGTTTTGAAGCGCTGCCACAAGCTACCCGTCGAGATATCGCGCCCGATGCATTTCTGCGCCTCGACAACGGTCTCCATCTGCTTTTTGAACTTCGGCACGAAGCGCAGCGACATACTCAGCACAAGCGACAGCGCGGGAATGACCTTTCCGAACAGATAGATGAACTTATCCGAGGTCATCACGCGCGAAAACGCCGAGAACCACAATATCACCGTAACAAGCATAGCACCTGCCGAAAAACCGTACAAAATGCTTTCAAGCGTCAAGGGGTTGCCGCTGCCAAAATAGAACAGAATGGTTGTCCCCTCGTGGTTAAAGGCGGGGTTGATAAAGGCGGTCAGCAGCACCATCGGCAAGCAGAATTTGAGCAGAAATCCCACGCTTTTTCTGCCCTCAATGCTGACCGCATAGGTAACGGCACAGACAAGTGCGAGTATCTGCGCCACGGGGTGTGTGAGCAGCATTGAAAACGCGATCACCAGCGCGAAATAGAGCAGATTGACCACGGGGTGGTAATTAGCAAAGCAATCTCGCATCGCGCTTACCATGATCCTTCGCGCCCGACGTCCTCGCCGAGGTCGCAGGTGTATCGCCATTCGACCACCTCACCGTCGACAAGCTGATAACGGGAGCAGCCGTAGTTGGGATACCAACCGTTCACGCGGTACATCCAGCCCGAAAGCGCGCCGCAATCAAATTCATACAGATTGTGGATGCCCTCGATATAGGCGCTGTTATAGATCGGCGTCCACGAAAATTCAAGATGTATGCCCTTTTCCTTGCACACCCGCTGCAATACGTCAAACACCGATTCGCCTTCATAAAAGGTCACGGCAGTGGGGGCTAAAATGACACCGTCCCGTGGGATAAGCCCCAATTTGTCGGGATCAAGGTCGGCTAGGTTATTCAAGATCGTGGAGCATTCGATCGAGAAGGTGCAGGTGTAGCTCTTGCCCTGGTTGATCTCCTGATTTTCGGGCTCAACGGGCAAGGGCTTGCCTTCGGGCACGGGGTCGGTCTGATACTGATCCTGCCCCGTCGCGCTGCCGTCAGAGCTCGGACGGTTTGCGCCCACGCCGTTGCTTTCTTTTTCTGCATCGGGCAAAATGATGCAGCTACCGATCTGATCCTTAACGGACAGATTTAAAATACTTGCGTCGCTGCCCGTGATGGAAACCGACGAGATCGCTTCACCGTCGCGGTAGGCGGTGGCGGCAAGCGCCGTCCATTTTTCATCAAGACGGATAGAGAGAAGCGCGGGAAAGCCAAACGCTTCACCATGTGCAAAGGACACCTTGATACCGCCCTCGGTTTTTTCCAAGGTCACAAGAAAACTAACGTCCCTTGTTTCTTCAAGATCGCTGCCGAATACCTTCCATTCGTAACTAAGCCCATTCGATGCGCCCGTAAAGGTCGCAATGGCGTTTTCTTGTTTGATCTTGTCAAGCAGCTCTTTTTCCACAACGCCGTCCTCAGGGAGCGCCACGGGCTTTTGCAGATCAACGTCGGTATAATTGCCGTTGCAGCTGCAAAAAGCAAACAGCAACAGCAATGCTATCAAAAAGGACAAAACAGATCTCATACTTACTCCAACATCATAAAATCACTTTAAGCTCTTGCCCACGTGGTGGGCAAGAGCTTTTGTCAGACGTTAACGCCTGTTATGCTTTTTTGCGGCGCTTGAAAAACCATATGCCAAAAATGGCGCCGCACGCGATCACGACCAAAGCGCAAGTGCCAACGATCCACCAAACGGCGGAGCTCTTCTCTTGCTTTTCACCGTCCGTGTTTCCACCGTCGGCGTTATTCAGGTCAGAGCTATTTTCCGTATTCGATGCAGGAAGTGCATCGATCTCAGCGGTTTCCACCGTCGCGCCGCACACGGTACAAGCCTTGTGCTTGCTGCCGGCAACGCCAACAGCCGCTTCCTTGTCCACAGTCCACTCGCCCGCGGTGTGACCGAGCGCGGCAACTTCGCTATCGGTATAGCGATCGCCGCAACGGGAACAGGTGTGGGTGGTGTAGCCCCTCTCGGCACAGGTGGGCGCCGTCACGGTCGCACCGTGATCGTGACCGAGTGCCTCTACCGCGTCGCCTACGTAGCTGTGGGGGCAGGTCGTGCAGTTGTAAACCGTATGACCGCCTTCCGTGCAGGTCGCGGTGATCGTGGGAACGTAATTGTGCGTTGCAGGGGTGGGGGTTTCAAAGGTCACGTCGCTGTAATCGAACAGTGCGGGCTGTTCATTCAAAAGTCTGTTATAGGCAACAAGCGCATAGCAGGACTGATCGGTCGCCATCGCATTAGATCCTGCACCGATGATGTGCTGGAAGGTTGCGGATTCAGCAACATAGTGCGTCAGCAGCGCATCCACCACGGACTTGCCGTTCTTGATGAAGCGGCTGTCGGTATCGGGATTGATGCCCCAGGTCGTGCAGGCAACGATCACCCACGCACAGCTTTCGGAGCATTCAGAACCGCCCGAAGCAAACGTGCCGTTGTCGTGCTGCATCTCGGAAAGGCACGCAAACGCCGCCTCACAAGCTGCAGCAACTGCGGGTTGATCACGATAAGGATACAAAGCCTGCAACGCCATACCCGTTACATCGGGGTCGGAGGCATACGTTTTGTTTGCCTGCAAAGCCCAACCGCCGTCGTCATGCTGAGCCGCCAAAATGGCATTCACGCACTGCTGACGGATGGTCGCGTCAGAGGTTACATAGTTATTGGAATCAAGCGCGATCAACGCCCAGATCGTGCCGTTGATGCCCTGCTTTTTGATCCAATTGAAGCCGTTTGCGCTATACGCCTCAACCAGGTTCCAGTCACCAACCGAGGTCGCATCCTTGCCGATGGCGGAAAGCGCAACGATCAAGCGCGAGTTCTCGGTAGACTTATTCTTGTGAAGCGCGCCGTTCATATTGACCGAAGCAGCGGTTTGGTTGACAGTTGCAACGATGCGGTCATAATACGCGGCAAAATAAGCGTTGTCGATCGCATAATACTTGCCACGTGCAAGGCAAAGCACCGTCCACTCACCTGCGCTCGTGCCGAAGACAGGCGCGGTCACGGTTGCGGCAAGCTCTGCCATCGTAGCGTCAAGCACCTCGGACACGTCCTGTGCTACGCGTTTTGCTTCTATGTGAATATGAATTGTAATATCTTCGGGTATTCCGTCTTCATAGTTTGAAGCGTAAATGGCGGTATCCCATTGACTCTTGTTCATTTTCACAGTATAGGTTCCAACTGTGTAAGTTTCAGAAGATCCCTCAGCTTCGCCAAAAGCATAATAGTTGCCATTAATAGTTGCGCCTTTCACAATATAATCAGCATTGTTTGGAGCAGATACGGCAATATTGTTTACTTTATATTCAGCAGGAGGGTTTTTACCGTGAAATTCACATTCCCATTTCTCGATTGTTGTATTGACAGAAGTAACAGGCTCATCTCCGGAATA
>JAGALS010000001.1 GCA_017625065.1 Clostridia bacterium
CGATTTCAGATTCAATATCTTTTCACTATATCGCGCTATATTTGTATATTCTCTTGGCATAATAAAACCTCCTATGGCAGTTAATTCATTCTACCATAGGAGGTTTTTCTTTTCAATGTCCGTTTTTAACGGACTTGTTCATATGCGGGTGGATTATTATTTATTCCTCTTTTTGTCTTTTTTTCATTCTGCGCCAATTGATGAAGGCATAAATATCGTTTGCAAGGAACGCCGCAAAGCAGATCACCACCGAAAGATAGGAAAGATCCTCCAAGGAGGCAAGCACCCAAAGCACGATCAGCACGATATCGTTGGCGGCGTAGCACAGCGCGTAGTACGGGCTGCGGCGAAAGCCGAGATAGACCGCCGTGAAGCTGGTGGCGACCGAGATCGTGCTCGGGATCAGATTCGCCGTGCCGAACGCCTTTAAAATGAAGTAAAATCCGACCGTGATGCCGACCGTCAGCACACCCATAAAAAGATATTCCTTGCCGCCAACCTCGCCGACCTCGACCTCGGCACGGCTTTCCTTATGGGGATGGCGCAGCCAAGCAATGAGCGAAAGCACCGACATCGGCATGGTCATGCCGAGATAGGTGATCATTTCCCCATAATACGCAAAGGAATAGGAAATGATGCTGTAGATCACGCTGAACACGATCCCAAGCGCCATCCCAAGCGGATGCCCCTTGGCGCAAAGGATCAGCGAGGTGATGCCAATCAGTGACCCTGCAAGCGACAGGTACCCCGTTTGCTCAAAGCAGAAAAATGAGATCAGGATCGCCAGCACCGAAAAGCCCCAAAGACAAAGCTCCACGGCGGAAAAATAATGCAGTATACGCTTCATAAAAAACCGACTCCGTAAGAGATATGATCAACGAAACAGATTATAGCACAGCTCCTTTCAAAGGTCAACAGCAAAATGCAACAAAAAACGAAAACGGTTGCAAAATTTTCGCATTTATGCTATAATCAACACAGTACCGCAAAGGAGTGAAACAAGATGAAAAAAGGAATTACGCGCAGAGAGCGCGAGGTCACGGATATTTGTGAAATTCTCGGCATTCTGGACAGAGCCAAGATCGTGCACGTCGGTATGATCGACGGCGAGCGTCCCTATATCGTGCCGATGAACTACGGCTACACGATGGAAAACGGCAAGCTGACCCTTTATCTGCACGGCGCAAAGGAAGGGCGCAAGCTCGATATCCTGCGCCAAAACCCCAAGGTCTTTATCGAGATCGACACCGATATCGTTCCCTTTGAGGGGATCACCGCCTGCCATTACGGCGTGGGGTATTCCTCCATTATGGGCGAGGGCACAGCCGAGCTTGTAGAGGACTCCGAGGGCAAAAAGCACGCACTTTCGATCCTGATGAAAACGCAAACGGGCAAGGATTTCACCTTTGACGACAGAATGGCTTCGGTGGTGACCTGCATCAAGCTCCACGTAAGCGAATTCACCGCCAAAAAGCGTCCCTTGCCAATGCAGCACACGAATTGAGGTCAGGATGAAAACAGGACTGATACTTGAGGGCGGCGCGATGCGCGGTATGTTCAGCGCGGGCGTGATGGACGTTTTGATGGAAAACGGGATCGAATTTGACGGTGCCATCGGCGTGTCGGCGGGGGCTGCCTTCGGCGTGAACTACAAGTCAAAGCAGATCGGGCGCGTTTTGCGCTACAACACCAAATTCGTGCGCGATAAGCGCTACTGCGGCTTTCGCGTACTGCTGAAAACAGGCAATATTTACAGCACCGAGTTTTGCTATGACGAGGTGCCCTTAAAGCACGATCCCTTCGATTTCGACACCTACGAGAAAAGCCCGATGGAATTTTACGTGGTCGCCACCGACGTGGAAACGGGCGAGGCGGTCTATCACAAATACGAGGGGCGCGACGACCACTGCTTTGAGTGGATCCGTGCCTCGGCATCGATGCCGATCGTGTCGCAGATCGTGGAGATCGAGGGGCAAAAAATGCTGGACGGCGGCATTTCCGACTCGATCCCCGTACGCTACTTTGAAAGCATCGGCTACGGCAGAAGTGTCGCGGTGCTGACACAGTGCAAGGACTATCGCAAAAAGCCAAACAAGATGATGCCGCTTGTCAAAATGAAGTACAAAAAGTTCCCCGCGTTCATCGAAACGATGGCAAACCGCCACAACGTTTACAACGAAACGCTCGCCTATATCGAAGAAAAGGAAAAAACGGGCGAGCTGTTTGTCATCCGCCCCGAGCAGGAGCTGCCCGTGAAGCACGTGGAAAAGGATCCCGAAAAGCTGAAGGCGGCGTACGAAATGGGCAGAGCGACCGCAACAAAGCAGCTGCCAAAAATCATCGAATTTCTATCAAAAGCAAAAGCGACCGACTGACGGTCGCATCAAAATTTACATCAAAAGGTGATAAAAGGATGAAGCGTTTGAAAGAAAACCGCGCCGCGAGCTTCATTGCCGTGGCGACCGTCTACGTCATTGCCGCCGCGCTCGGCATCCTGATCTACAACGCGCTTTCCCTGCCCCTGTGGCTTTCCCTGCTCATCGCGGACATCGCCGCTACGGTCGTGACCTTTTTGTTCAGCGTCCTTTTTGGCAACGCATCGGTCTACGATCCTTACTGGAGCGTGCAGCCCCCCGTGATCCTGATCGCGTTTGCCATCGGCAAAGGGCTGACGTTGCTTGGCGTACTGTTGCTCGTTGCCGTTTGCTTCTGGGCGCTGCGCCTGACGGCAAACTGGGCGTACACCTTCGGCGACCTCACCCATCAGGATTGGCGCTACACGATGCTAAAGGAAAAGACGGGCGTTTTTTACCCCATCATCAATTTTGTGGGCATCCATATGGTGCCGACGCTGGTGGTTTACGGCTGCATCCTGCCCGCGGTCGTCGCCATCACCGAAGGGCTGAAGGCAAACGTCGGGAGCATTTTGTTCCTTTGCCTCTCGCTCGGTGCGGCTAGCATGCAGGGCATCGCCGATATTCAGATGCACAAATTCCGCAAGAACAGAAATAGCGCCTTCATCCGCGTGGGGCTTTGGAAGCACGCAAGACACCCCAACTACCTCGGCGAGCTGCTGATGTGGTGGGGCGTCGCGCTTGCGGTGATCTGCGCCTGTCCGTCGCTGTGGTATCTCGCGGCGGGAGCGCTTGCCAACACCGTGCTCTTTCTTGCGGTCAGCATCCCGATGGCGGACGGCAGACAGTCACGAAAAGAGGGCTTTGCCGACTACAAAGCGCAAACAAGAATGCTGCTGCCGATCAAAAAGCGCTTATGAGGCCATGCGAATAACCAAAGCTTTATCCATCGCAAAAATCTACTGAATTTCTAACCAAAAGCCTCCCTTGTGCAAAGGGAGGTGTCACGGCTTGCTGTGACGGAGGGATTGTAAAAAGTAAAGCTTTCGCTCAAACAATCCCTCAGTCGCCTTTGGCGCCAGCTCCCTTTACACAAGGGAGCCTTTTGCTAAACTTTCATTATTGCCGACAAAACGTCGGTTACCTTAACCTAAACCAAAAGCAGGAGTTCCCGCTTGGCGGAAACTCCTGCTTTTTTATGTTTTTGTCGCGAAAATCGCGTCACGTGTTCAAATTTTACTGCTTTGTGGCGAAATACGTACCCTTTTGTTTGCCGTCCATCAGCTCATAAAGGATGGTGGGGTCCTGACCGTTCAGAATGAACATCGGGATGCCCGCATCCACCACGATGCGCGCCGCCTGGAGCTTGGTCGCCATACCGCCCGTGCCTCGCGCGGTGCCCGCACCTCCTGCCATCGCAAGCACACTGTCGTCAATGCCGTCCACGCGCGAGATCAGCTTCGCATCGCTGAATTTGCGGGGGTCCTTGTCGTAAAGACCGTCGATATCCGACAGGTTGATCAGCAGATCCGCGTGGCAGACCAGCGCAACGTACGCGGCAAGGGTATCGTTACCGCCGAAGTTGAGCCCTTCGGTGGAGATCGAGTCGTTTTCGTTGACGATCGGCACACAGCCCATCTCCAGGAGCGTGCGGAAGGTATCCTCTGCCGCCGCGCGGCGCACGGGGTTGTCGATCACGTCCTTGGTGAGCAGGATCTGCGCCACGGTATGTCCGTAGTCCGAGAAGAAGCGGGAATAGAGCTTCATCAGCTCGCTTTGTCCGACCGCCGCCATCGCCTGCTTTTCGGCGGTGCACGTGGGGCGGTGTGTGCCTACCTTCGCCACACCTGCGCTGACCGCGCCCGAGGACACAAGGATCACCTGCAGCCCCGCGTTTTTGAAGTCGGAAAGTGTCTTGACCAACGTCTCGATGCGGCGCAGATTCAAGTGTCCTTCCTCGTGTGTCAGGGTCGAGGTGCCGATCTTCACCACGATCCGTTTATATTTTGCAAATTCCGACATAAAATAATTCCTCACTTTTGAAAAAAAGATTTGAAAAAAGCGCGGCGATGTATTATAATGGTAGTAGATGCCACAAAACATTGCACAATACCTACATTATACACCCAAGTGTCTTTGTTTGCAAGAGGAAGGAGAACAAATATGCGACAGAAATTTTCCATTACCGTTGCCGACGTGACGATGAACATCGTTTGTGACGAGGCGAAAGAGACCGTGGATGCCGCAGCCGCTGAGCTTGACGGTCAGATCCGCGCGCTGACGTCGGATAAAGCACACCATTGCACCAAGACCGAGGCGGCACTGCTCTCGGGCCTTGACTACGCCACGCGCTGCATCCATTTAAAGGAAAAGATCAGCGAGCTTGAGGAGCTTGTCCACCGTGTCGACCCGACGGGCGGCACCTTTGAGGCAAGCCTTTTGCGCGGTGAAAACGAAACACTGCGCGCCGAGCTGCAGGTCAGCCGCGGCTCGTACGATGCCTTGCTTCAGGATAACGCGACGCTCTTCCAGCTCAACGCCAAGCTCGTGCGCCAGAACAACGAGTCCAACGCCCGTGCCGACCGTATGCACGATCAGGTGCTGTCGATTTTGACCGAGGTGCGCGAGCTGCGCGAGCGACTTGCCGCGATGTGCGTGGAAACGCGCGACCCTTCGCCTACCTATATGACATCCGAGCCCGAGCCCGAGATCGAGATCACGCCAAACGAACAGCAGATCACCCATAAATATGAGCAGATGGATCTGGACGATATTCTGAACACCGCGCCCCAGCTCTCGCGCCCGACCTCGGCGCATCCGCTGGAGGGCTCTGCCGCGAGCGGCGCGCCCGTTGGCGAGGGCGACACCCACCGTTACAATGACTAAACCCCTGCCCGAGCTGCTCGCCCCCGCGGGCTCGATGGATGCGCTGCGCGCCGCCATCGCGGCGGGCGCCGATGCCGTTTACTTCGGGGGCGGCGCCTTCAACGCGCGCTTACGCGCGCAAAATTTCACCGATGAGGACGTAAAAGAAGCCATCGCGCTCTGCCACGCGCACGGTGTGAAGGCGTATATGACCTTTAACACACTGATCACCGACCGCGAGCTGCCCGATTTCCTCGCGGCGGCGCGTGTCGCCTATCAAAGCGGCGTGGATGCCTTGATCGTCGCCGACCTTGGTGCTACGGATCTGTTGCGCCGCGCGCTACCCGACCTTCCCTTGCACGCGAGCACCCAATGCTCGGCGCACAGCACGGCAGGTGTCAAAGCGCTTGAAGCGCGCGGCTTTTGCCGTGTCGTTCCCGCAAGAGAGCTGCCGCGCGAGGAGATTGCCCGACTTGTGCGGGAATGCGATGCCGAGATCGAGGTGTTTATCCACGGCGCGCTTTGCGTTTCTCATTCGGGGCAATGCCTGTTTTCCTCACTTGTGGGAAGACGAAGCGGCAACCGCGGCGTTTGCGCCCAGCCCTGCCGTCTGCCCGATGCGAGGGGCAGCTATCCTCTATCTCTCAAAGACCTGTGCCTCGCGCGTGAAATTCCGTTTTTCATCGAGACGGGTGTTCATTCTCTGAAAATTGAAGGGCGGCTCAAATCCCCCGATTACGTGTATCGCGTGGTGTCGATCTACCGCCGCTTGCTGGACGAGCGCCGCGCTGCCACCGACCGCGAGGTATCGGAGCTTGCCGCGATCTTTTCGCGCTCGGGATTTACCGACGGTTATTTTCAAAAAAAGGTCGGGCATCAGATGATGGGCGTGCGCTCCGAGGACGACAAGGAAAAGGCAAAGCAGCTCCCTGCCGCAGCCACAGAGCTTGTGCCCGTTTCGCTTGCGCTTTCCTTTGAAATGTGCAAGGAAAAGCCGATACGTCTCACACTTTCCGATACCAAACGCTCTGTGACCGTAACGGGTGATATCCCCCTCGTCGCGCAAAACGCGCCGATGGATGCCGAGGGTGTAAAGAAAAATCTGTGCCGCTTCGGCGGCACGCCCTATACGCTCGGCACAGCCGATATCACGGTCGAGGACGGGCTGATGCTGCCCGTTTCCAAGCTCAATGCGCTGCGCCGTGCCGCTTTGCAGGCACTTGCCGATACGGGGCGAGGCGAGCCGCAAGCAGAGCCGCCGACGCCAAAACGCGCAAGCGGCAAGCGCCCCACCGCGCCTTCCGCGCGATTTGAGCGCGCTGACCAGATCACACAAACAGCGATCGATTATTTTGACTGCCGCTATCTGCCCCTGCACGCCTTTGACGAAAGGGTGGCAAACGGTGTCGTAATTCCGCCCGTTATCTTTGATGAAGAGGTGGATGCCACGCGAGAAATATTGAAAAAAGCCGCCAAACGGGGTGCGAAACACGCCCTTGTCGGCAACGTGGGGCATCTTGCGCTTGCGCTGGAAGCAGGGCTTTTACCCCACGGCGATTTCCGCCTGAACGTGTGTAATGAGCAAGCACTTGCCACGGCTCTTGAGCAGGGCTTTACCGACGTACTGCTCTCCCCCGAGCTGACCCTCCCCCAGATCCGCGACATCGGGGGTACCTGTGATTGCATCATCTACGGCCGCATCCCACTGATGCTGCTTGAAAAATGCGCGGGCAAGGAGGTCGGCGATTGCGCGCGCTGCGCCGACGGCAAAAACCAACTCGTCGACAGACGGGGCGAGAAATTCCCCATTTTCCGCATCGAGGGGGCAAACGGCGCGCACCGCAACAGCCTTTGCAACAGCCGCCCCACCGTGATGAGCGACCGCCGTGCCGAGCTACGCTCGGCAAGAGTCACCGCAGGCCATTACATCTTCACCGTGGAATCCCCCGCCGAGGTCGACGCGGTGATCCGCGCTTACAAGAACGGCTCCTCCCTTGGCGATAAGGTTCGGCGAATTTGAGTGCTTTTGCAAACACCTATATCCTTTCAGCAGACCGCTTTTCGGCGGTCTGCTTTTGTACTTTTGTTTCTCGGTCGCGGATGCGGCGTGGTGGTTCTGATTTGCATCAAAACCTTCAAACGGCATCATTGAATGTAGCAAAACACCCCTAAAACTCCACCCATTTTGGCACTTTTGGGGGTCCCCCACAAAAAATGATGAAATTTTTCACTTTACATCTTGCAAAATCCTTCCTTTAATGCTATAATAATAAGGATAATATGCAATTTCCCCGAAAGTGAGGTGCGACAATGACTTTTTTAAATCAAAACGATTCCTTTGAAGCTGAAAATCTTGAGCTGCTGGAGGAACTGGTCGCCGAATCCAAAAGTGAATATCAAATTCCGAGCTCCACCTTTGACAACTACCGTGTCAAGCGCGGCTTGCGCGAGCCCGATGGTACGGGCGTTATGGCAGGCGTGACACGCATTTCCAACGCGCACGGCTACGTCATCGACGAGGGCGAGCGCACCCCCGTTGAGGGTCAGCTCTTCTACCGCGGCTACACGATGAGCGATCTGTGCCGCAACTTCGTCGCCGAGGAGCGCTTTGGCTTTGCCGAATGCTGCTATCTGCTGTTCTTCGGTCATCTGCCCACCGCTTCCCAGCTGGAGCGCTTCACCACGTTGCTTGACCGCTACGCGAAGCTCCCCGCGCGCTTTGACGAGGACATTCTGATGAAGGCTCCCTCGCCCTCGATCATGAATAAGATGGCAACGGGTGTGCTTTCTCTGTACGCCTACGACGACAACCCCGACGAAACCTCGCTGTCGAATATGATCCGCCAGAGCATGCAGCTTGTGGCGCGTCTGCCCGTTATCGCCGCACACGCGTATGCCGTTTACCGCAACACCTTCGGCGGTCACAGCCTGAATTTACGCAACCCCAAGGAAGGACTTTCCTCTGCGGAAAACTTCCTTCGTATGCTGCGCCCCAACAAGGAATTTACCGAGGAAGAGGCAAGACTGCTTGATCTGTGCCTTGTCATCCACGCCGAGCATGGCGGTGGAAACAACTCGTCCTTCGCTTGCCGCGTGCTGTCCTCGTCGGGCACAGATACCTATTCCGCCATCAGCGCGGCAATCGGCTCGCTCAAGGGCCCCCGTCACGGCGGCGCGAACATCAAGGTGCAGGAAATGTTTGACTGCATCAAGGAAAACGTGCACGATCCCAAGGACGACGAGGAGCTGATGAGCTTCCTTTCCAAGATCCTGCGGGGCGAGGCAAACGACCACGCGGGCCTCATTTACGGTATGGGTCACGCCATTTACACCAAGTCCGACCCCCGCGCCGTGATGCTCAAGCAGCACGCACGCGATCTTGCCAACAAGAAGGGCTACGGCGACGATTTTTCGTTGCTGGAGTCGATCGAGCGCCTCACGCCCGAGGTCTTCCGCCGCTACAAGGGCATCAACAAGGCGATGTGCGCGAACGTCGACCTGTATTCAGGCCTCATTTACCGTATGCTGAACATCCCCACGTGCCTGTACACCCCCTTGTTCGCCATTGCGCGCTCGTCGGGCTGGTGCGCACACCGCATCGAGGAGTTCTGCACCGCGAAGCGCATCATCCGCCCTGCCTACAAGTGCATCACCGAGCGCCGCGAGTACATCCCGCTGAAGGAAAGAAGCTAAAAAGTGCCGATACGGTATGAAAAATCAATCTAAAAAGACACAAGGACAGAGAATTTTTGATGTTCTCTGTCCTTCTTTCTTTACGACTGGTGTTTTGATGAAAGACAACGTTCATATTTTTTCCAATCGGAGCGGAGATTTTATTTCTCAAACCTTCCCACCTCTAAGAGAAATGACACTGCAAATTCGCATCCCTTGAAAAACGCCTTTTTCACAAAAAGGGCTTCCATATCACACAATGCATCAACGTATTTTTCTACCGCCTCTTCTTGTTCTTTGTTCAGTAAAGCGTTCACTTTTTCGTGTAGCTCCACAGTCTTTTTCATAAGCGTTCGCTCCTCATTCGTATTGATCGCGGCACATTCATCCAAAAGATATTCATTCCATAACTTTTCAAGTGTTTCTTTCATTTTTTCTTACCTTTCTCAACAGTTCAAAAGTGGTCTAAATATATTATAGTCCACATATGAACTAAAGTCAACCCCTTTTAGTTCATTTGTGCTATAATTTTTAAAAAGCGAAAGGCAGCAAAAGAATGAATGTATATCAAAGACTAAGAGATCTTAGAGAAGATGCTGATAAAAGCCAAGCAGAAATTGCAAAAATGATAGGCACCAGTCAATCCTATTACGCTCAGTACGAAAACGGCAAAAGAGCGATTCCGTTTGAGCGTGTGGTTATTTTGGCAAAATACTACAATGTCTCTCTTGACTATCTTGCAGGACTGATCGACACACCGAGAAAACTGAAATAAAATAGATTCGTAAATAGGGCAGAGAGCTTTACGTTCTCTGTCCTTGTTTTTCGCTTTGTGTCGTCCCGAACAGCTCCATTTGTTTCGCAAATGGACGAAGCGGACAGTCGAGACTTGCGAAGCAAGTGGTACGCCATGTCCCTACGAGTTTGTGCGGCATCCTATGTCAGCGTGTCATCCTGAGCGAAGCATGAACTCGCCTTCGGCGAGTAACGGGAGTTTTTGCGGCGGCTAAACGCCACCGATTTGCAAAGCAAATTGCCAAAAACTTCGGAGTAAGAGCAATGTCCTAAGTCAGCGTGTCATCCTGAGCGCAGCAAACACCACAGTGCGGTGTTTGCGGAGTCGAACTTTCAAAAACGTGCGATAAATCGGACATTTTTGAAAGGCAAAGGACAAAGTCCTTTGAGGATCTAGTAACGACTTTTGATGTCTTTTGCAGCAAATGTATCTCTGCGCCAAAAAGCTATTAGATATCCTTACTAGACCCCGCTCGCTATGCTCGCGTTTTTGTTTTGCTACCACGCAAAACAAAAATTCGACTGCGTGTGGACCGTTGCTTTACTGCGCTCTTCCATAACAATTACTCCACACTCCGCTCAGGGTGACACGCAACCATAGGATGTCGCACAAACTCGTAGGGACATGGCATACCACAAGCTTCGCTCCACTTTCCCACAAAAATTCACAAAACGCCCCTTGTAAATTCACGCATTTAATGATATAATAGTTAGGTTACTAATTATTATGAAGAAAAGCCGCCGTTACGGCTCTTTTCGGAAAGGAAGGTTTTATGCTCAAACGACTGTTTGGCTGCGTGCGGGAATTCAAAAAGCCCACCATCCTCACGCTGATCTTCATCATTGGCGAATCGATCATCGAAACGCTGATCCCGTTCGTGACCGCCGACCTGGTCAACAAGATCAAGGCAAGCGCCGCGCTCTCGGACGGATCGGGTATGAAGCAGGTGATCTCAACGGGCATCCTGCTTGCCATTATGGCTTTCGTGTCGCTTGCCTGCGGCGCGATCGCGGCGCGCTGCTGTGCCGTTGCCTCGTCGGGCTTTGCCAAAAATCTGCGCCACGATCTTTACGATCGTATCAACGCCTTCTCCTTTAAGAACGTGGACAAGTTCTCCTCCACGTCGCTTGTCACCCGTATGACCACCGACGTGCAGAACGTGCAGATGTCCTATATGATGATCATCCGCACCGCGATCCGATCCCCCTTGATGCTGATCTTCTCGGTCATTATGTCCTTCGTGATGGGCGGCGCGCTTGCGATGACCTTCGTTGTCATCATCCCCGTGCTTGGCGTGGGACTTTGGCTGGTCGGCAAAAAGGCATTGCCCGCATTCCGCAGTGTGTTCCGCAAATACGACCGCCTCAACGAATCGATTGAGGAAAACGTGCGAGGTATGCGTGTCGTGAAGGGCTTTTCGCGTGAAGGATACGAAAAAGAGAAGTTCGGCGCTGCCGCCGACAACATCCGCGGCGACTTCACGAGGGCCGAGCGCATCGTCGCGTGGAACCGCCCGATCATGCAGATCTGCCTTTACTTCAATATGATCTTCGTGCTCCTTGTCGGCTCGCGTCTGGCGATCAGCGCCGAGAGCAACGTGGACGTCGGTCAGCTTTCCGCAATGCTCACCTACGGTGTGCAGGTTTTGATGTCGCTGATGATGCTTTCGATGATCTACGTCATCATCACGATGTCCACCGAGTCGATGAAGCGTATCGACGAGGTGCTTTGCGAAGCGCCGTCGATCCGCAATCCCGAAAACCCCGTAATGGCTGTGAACGATGGCTCGATCGATTTCGACAACGTCAACTTCAAATACTCCGCAAAGGCAAAGCGCTATGCCCTCTCGGACATTGACCTGCACATCAAATCGGGCATGACCGTCGGTGTGATCGGCGGTACGGGCTCGGGCAAAACCTCGCTGGTGCAGCTGATCCCCCGTCTGTACGACGTCACCGAAGGTGCCGTGAGGGTGGGCGGCATCGACGTGCGCAGCTACGATATTGAAGCACTGCGCGACGCGGTCGCGATGGTGCTGCAAAAAAATCTGCTGTTCTCGGGCACGATCAAGGAAAATCTGCGCTGGGGCAACGAGAACGCCACCGATGAGGAGATCATCGAGGCGTGCAAGCTCGCGCAGGCCGACGAGTTCGTGCAATCCTTCCCCGAAAAGTACGACACCTATATCGAGCAGGGCGGCACCAACGTGTCGGGCGGACAAAAGCAACGCCTTTGCATCGCCCGTGCGCTTCTCAAAAAGCCGAAGATCCTGATCCTTGACGACTCGACCAGCGCGGTCGACACCAAGACCGACGCGCTGATCCGTCAGGGCTTTGCGACCTATATCCCCGAAACCACCAAGATCATCATCGCCCAGCGCGTGGCATCGGTCGAGAACGCCGACCTCATCCTTGTGATGGAGAACGGCACCGTCGTTGCCGCAGGCAAGCACGGCGAGCTGCTTTCCTCTTGCGAGATCTACCGCGAGATCCACGATCAGCAAACGAAGGGAGGCGATGACAATGCGTAAACAACCGCAAATGAAAAAGCCGAAGGCAAACCCGAAGATCCTTATGCGGGTGCTGAAAATGCTGTTTTCCTACTACCCCGTTTTGTTACCCGTCACCATTGTTTGTATCCTGATCTCCGCCGTCACAGCGGCGCTGCCCCCTGTCTTTATGCAGCGCGTCATCGCCGATATCACCGCCTTCCAGGCAGAGGCGACCCCTTGGGAGACCGCGCTTGAAACCATTCTGCCGAAGGTCTTGATGCTTGCCGGCTTTTACGTGGTTTCCCTGCTTTGCATCGTGCTGCAGACCCAGCTGATGGCGATCATCACGCAAGGCTTTTTGTATAAGCTCCGCCGCACGATGTTCGACAAGATGCAAAATCTCCCCATCCGCTATTTCGACACGCACAAGCACGGCGACATCATGTCGCATTACACCAACGACATCGACGCGTTGCGCGAGCTTGTCTCGCAGGCGCTGCCCTCTCTGTTGCAGTGCATCGTCATTCTGATCTCGGTCTTCTTCGTGATGCTGTATTACAGCATCTGGATGACGCTCATCCTGCTTGTGGGCGTGGTCGCGATGGTCATCGTCGCGCGCAAGGTCGGCGGGGGATCTGCGAAATACTTCATCCGTCAGCAAAAGTCGATGGGCAAGACCGAGGGCTTCGTGCAGGAGATGATGAACGGACAGAAGGTCATCAAGGTCTTCAACCACGAAGAGGCTTCGGCAAACGACTTTGAAAAGATCAACCAGGAGCTGTTTGAGGACAGCGCAAGAGCGCACTCCTACGCGAACACGTTAGGGCCGATCATCGGCAATATCGGCAACATCCTTTACGTCATTATGGCGGTGTCGGGCGGTATGCTGCTGCTCTCGGGCGTTTCCAACCTCTCACTTGGCGGCTTCCTTGTTTTGACCATCGACATCGTGGTTCCCTTCCTCAATATGGCAAAGCAGTTTACAGGCAATGTCAACCAGGCATCACAGCAGATCAACGCCGTGGTGATGGGTATGGCGGGCGGCGCGCGTCTGTTTGAAATGATGGACGAAGCGCCCGAGGCCGACGAGGGCTACGTCACGCTTGTCAACGCCAAGTACGATGAAAACGGTGATCTGACCGAAACAAGCGAGCGCACGGGCCTTTGGGCGTGGCGCCACCCCCACCAGGAGGATGGCAGCGTGACCTACACGCAGCTACGCGGCGACGTGCGGCTCACCGAGGTAGACTTTGGCTACGTCGAGGGAAAGACCGTTTTGCACGACGTCAGCGTTTACGCCGAGCCCGGACAGAAGGTCGCCTTCGTCGGCGCGACGGGCGCGGGCAAGACCACCATCACAAATCTGATCAACCGCTTTTACGACATTGCCGACGGCAAGATCCGCTACGACGGCATCAACATCAACAAGATCAAAAAAAGCGACCTGCGTCGCTCGCTTGGCATCGTTTTGCAGGACACGAACCTGTTCACGGGCACCGTTATGGACAACATCCGCTACGGACGTCTGGATGCCACCGACGAGGATTGCATCGCCGCCGCAAAGCTCGCGGGTGCGGATGATTTCATCACCCGTCTGCCCGCAGGATACGAGACCGAGCTGCAGAACAACGGCGCGAACCTCTCGCAAGGACAGCGCCAGCTGCTTGCCATCGCGCGCGCCGCGGTTGCCGATCCGCCCGTGATGATCATGGACGAGGCGACCTCGTCGATCGACACCCGTACCGAGGCGATCGTGCAACGCGGTATGGATAAGCTGATGGAGGGCCGCACGGTGTTCATCATCGCGCACCGCCTTTCCACGGTTATGAACTCCGACGTGATCATGGTGCTGGATCACGGTCACATCATCGAGCGCGGCAATCACGAAAAGCTGATTGCCGAGCGCGGCACCTACTACCGTTTGTATACGGGCGCATTTGAGCTTGAATAACGAAAAACCAAGAGGCTACGGGCACCGTAGCCTCTTGTTTTTGTTGTATATAGAAAACCACCGTGGCTTCGTTTTTAAGCCACGGTGGTTTTGTTTGTGTATTATTCGGCAGCTTCCTCAGCAGGAGTCTCCTCAACGGGGGCAGCATCCTCTGCGTAAGCCTCTTCGCCGTCTGCAGCCTCTTCATCGGGGTCAGCCGCAAAGCCGGCAAGCTTTTCCTGAAGCGATGCGGGTACGAACTTATCGATCAGCATGGGCGAGATCATATAAAGGACCTCAAGCACGATCAAAATGATGGAGAGAAGAATGATGGACGAGTTGAGTCCCTTCTGATCCTGCTCGATCGCCTCGGTCGCGAGCACGCAAAGGTTGTTGGTGCGCTCTGCCATCTGGTGCTGGAAGGCAAGCTCAGCCTTGGCGGTCTCGTTGCTCTCGCTCTCAACCTTGTCGCCAAGCTCGGTTGCGAGCTTTTCGGTCTCCTCGCTGAGCGTTTTCATTGTCTCGTACTCGGCCTTAGCGACCGAGTTGTCAGCCTCGTACTCGTTCCAGATGAAGTAAACGCCCTCGTCATTGTAAAGGTCGTCGCGCTCCTTGACCGTGTCCACGCCCAGGGTGGAAACGAAGATCGCACCAACCAAAATGATGGCGGCGACAACAAATGCGGGACGGTAGTTTTTGACCGCACCGGTCTTGGTCTTGTACTGCTTATCGCCAAGGCGCTCGAGCAGGCAGCTGAGCACCACCGCGGCAAGGATCGCCATCAGCGCGGGAACCGCCACGACGGGAATGATATTTTCAAGCTTTTGCGCGGTGACAAAGGTCTTGGCATCGTGCTCAGCGGATCTCGCAATGGCTTCGGGATCGATCCTCTCGCCTTCCTTCAAATTTGCCAAGGCTTCTTCGGTCTTCTCGATGATCAGCTCAGCCTTCTTGGTTTCCATCGCAACAGGGGTGATCGTATTGCTGCTTCTCATATGAGCATCGTACAGCTCGAGGTTGGTGACGGCGTTCAGCACGTTGAAGATCAGCACGATCGAAACGACGGTAATAACGGTGCGAACGATCTTCTTCATATCGCAGCGCTCACAAAGCAGCAGCTTGTTGGCAACGCGGATCAGTGCCAGCACCGCGACGATCACGATCGAGAACTTCAGACCTGCGCCCATCACAACCGTGTTGCCCAGCAGCATTTTGGAGAAGGTGAAGGTCACGATGCCCATTGCGACCATAGAGGTTGCCAGCGAGGGGAAGATCTTGTCAAGCACCTTTGCATTGACGTCCTTATAGCCCTTCAGGAAGGACAGCACGCCCTTGATCAGAGCAATGACGACAACGATAGCCCAAACGACCGAGCAAATGATCGTGACCGCCAGCATAAACATACTGAGCAGGGTAAGCGCCATCGTCAGGGTATCACCGTAATATTGGGTGTATTGGGGGTTGTCGCCCGAGCCGCTCCAAAGAATGTCCTCGTAAACGGCAAACACGACCATATAAGTGTAGACCGAATCCAGATAGCTCTCGTCCTTCAGGTTTTCCTCAAGTGCCTTCAGCTCAGCCTCGCCGACCGACTTCTTGAAGTCGTCAAGCTCCTTCTGGATCTCCTTGATCTCCTTTTCTTTGTTTTCAATGCTTTCGTCATAGTAGGACAGATCGGGGTCAAAATTGCCCTGCGCGTAAGCCTTTGCCGCGGCCTCGGCCTTGTCCAGCTCGATCTCGACGATGTCCTCCTGGATGTCACGGATCTCCATTTCATCAAAGGCGACCTTGTTGATCACCTTGATGTCACCAAGATTCTTCGCAACACCAAGCAGCGCGCCCACACCGACGTCAGCCTCGTCAAGCACGAGCCCCGAGGTGAGCGAGCACTTGCCAAACAGCTCGCTTGCGCGGGAGCTTGCCATGTTGAGCTTGATGGTGGGCATCAGCGAGCCTACCAGCAAGAGCAGTGTCAGCAACAAGATCGCGCCGGCCGACACAAGGGAATAGATCTTTTTTGTCGTCGTTTTCATAATTCTCTCCTATTAAATTTTATTTTGGAATGCGACATCTTTATTGTAAAGAAATTGTCACATTTTGTCAATATGGCAATCACAAAAAATTCAAAAAAACCACAAAAATCAAGATTTTTTCCGCGAAACGACAGAACAGCCCTCCCCGGCTTTGCCGGGGAGGGCTGTTTGCATTATTTATTTAAAGCAAAGGGGGAGTCATCGCTCTTTTTCGTCGCGCAGTCGGTCTCACCGACGTCGATGCCCTTGTTGCTGACCTGTATCCGCGCACCTTCTGCTCCAGCTCAAAGGAGCGCCACATCTCCTCGGTGTACATACCCTTGTACCAGCTTGCATCCCACCACAAAATGTCGATCTTGCCGTACTTTTCCATCAGCTCAAGCACGGTGTTGTGCATATATTCGATGTATTTGCCGTGGTTGTCACCGGCTCTCTGTGTGCACCCCTCCTTGAGCTTGAAATAGGGTGCGCCCTTGGCTTTTTCAGCGACACTTTCGGCGATCGGCTCATAGTCGGGATGATGCCAATCGCGCTGCGAGTAGTCATGACCACCAGCCGTGCTGGTGGCTTGCACAAGCCCCCTTGGGACATTTCACACGCTGAGCCTATAGGCTCGTCGAATGATCCGCCACTTGCGGAAGTTGCCCCACTGCCACAGATGTGGCAACTATCCTTTAGCCTCCCTTGTGTAAATGGGAACTGTGCCGCATAGCGGCACATGGAGTTTGC
>JAGALS010000061.1 GCA_017625065.1 Clostridia bacterium
CACTCTATTGGTTTGTTTTGAGAAAGAAGAATATCCCCGCTCCTGCGGCAGAGAACGTTGCAAGTGCCGCAGAGCCTGCAGAGAATAAAGAGAACGAAGTAACCGAAGAAGCTGAGGAGACCGAAAAGACCGAGGAGGAAAAATAATGAAGACACGTACACGGATCTTCTGCACTGCTTTGTCTGCTTTGATGCTTCTCTCATCCCTTGTATTGCCCGCGTTTGCGGCAAAGACATCGGTTACCGCAGTGGTCGCCACCTCCGACCTTGACGAGGTCGCGGTGCTTTACGGTTGCACCCAAAATTTGAATTTTACCGTGGAGGCGGGTGCGCCCACTCGTTTCAGCCAAAGCTGGGTCACTTGTTGGGAAAAATACGACGAGGAAAGCGGCACGTGGGAAAACTACAGCGGTCGCTTTTACCCCGGTAAGTATCGCGTGTTTGCCCAGCTTCGCATCGATGGCGAGGATGCCAAGACAAACGAGCTTGCTCAAAACGTGACCTGTACGGTGGACGGCAAAGCGTGGACGCTGGAGCCCGTGTCGCAGCACGGTACTTTTTCCTGCGTGTTTGCTACCTCTCCCGAGATCGTGATTGCGGATGACCCGAATATCGTCGAGCCTGTGGTGGTGGAGCACGCCTATTTTGCCATGAGCGGCTACGTGGCGGGGCAGAATTTCTCTGATATTTCGTTTTATCCGCATCTTGGCACCGAGGATAAGATCGACATCGTGCAAGTCCCCGTGTTTGTGGATATGACCGATGCCGACGGCAACGGCGTTGCCGATAGCATGGATGTCGAGCATATGACTTATACCCCTGCCGAGGGAGCAATCAAGGAAAATACCGAGTATATGATGTTTTTTACCTTCCGTGCGAAGGAAGGGTACGATCTGTATGAGCTGGAGCGCAAGAACGTTCATCTGCCCTGCAAGAAGGCAATCGCACCCAATGTAGACTTTGCCGGGGGCTATGATGTGGAAAACGGCATTTACAGCGTGACGATGCTGCTGTTGCCCTCGGTGACCACCCTTTCCTTTACAGAAAGTCCCAAAGCCCCCGTCGGCTATTACCGTGGCGAGGACGGAACCGTTGAGCTTTCCTGGCTCACGAGCGGTGCGGCGGATAAGTATCTGATCTCCCGCTATGACGAGGAGGACGAAGAATGGTATGACTATACCAACGCGTTCACCACAAGCTTTACCTTTTACTATATGGGCGAGGCAGAGTCCGCGCTTTACCGCATTGAGGCAATCAAGGGCGGTAACACCATGGCAACAAGTGAATCCTTTCGCATTACGTGGCAGGAAATGAAGCCCGTCACCCTGCCCATCCGCATCGATGCAAGCACTGCGGCAGGCAGCAAGGTGCCCGTGGATCTGACGGCATTCTATCCCGAAAGCGAGCAGTATGAATTTTTGACCGAGGATGAGATCACCTTGAATCGCTTTTTAGACGGTGAGACGGGTGACCCCGTCACGCAGTTTGAAAATGGCAAGGAATATGGCTATGTGGTCAGCGTGGCGGCAAAGCCGGGCTATTATTTTGAAAATAGAAAGAGCTTTGGCGGCACCCCCGACAGCGTTCGCATCTACGGCATCGGCTGGGAGCAGGTAACGAACGTGAAGGTCGGCTCTGACACGAAGCTTGACGCCATCTTTACCTTTACCTATAACGAAGAAACGGGCATTCCCGCAGAGCCCGAGAAGCTACTCAATGAGCTTGTCTTTGATGCAAGCGCAATTGTGGGCGCGCCCGCTACCGCCCGCATTCCCGATGAGATATTCAATCACGGTGCGCTGACCCTGTGCGGCACTCATTGCGATTGCACCGAGCTTGAAAACGCGGAAAAAGCGACCTTCAACTACTGGATGCAGGTGGGAGAGGGAACTCCCCCCTCTGCCGCCAACGCCTTTGTGTCGGGAGAGGGATATCTCTATGCGCTTTGCTTCCACGTGGCGGATGGCTGGAGCATCCCCGGTGTGCTGAGCGACTTTGATTTCGTGCTTTCGGGCACGGGGCTGGAGGCGGTCGACGTGATCTATCAGCCCGAGCTGCAGATGCTGGGCGTTCGTCTCGGCTTTTTGTGCGAGAACGAGAACGGCATCCCCGCAGGCGCCCACGCCTGCCAAAGGAATGCGGTAGCGGCCAAGGCACCGAGCTGCACCGAGGGCGGTAACACGGCCTACTATGCCTGCCCCTGCGGCAAGGCCTATACCGATAAATGGGCTATGCACGAGATCACCGACGGCACGGCGCTTGCCGCTACGGGACACACCCTTGCGGAGGGCTCCGACGTCTGCACCGTCTGCGGTGAGGATACCGCCCCCGACAATAACGGTCTGTCCGCAGGTGCCATCGTCGGCATCGTGCTGGGCTCGGTGGCCCTGCTTGGCGGTGGCGGCTTTGCACTCTATTGGTTTGTTTTGAGAAAGAAGAATATCCCCGCTCCTGCGGCAGAGAACGTTGCAAGTGCCGCAGAGCCTGCAGAGAATAAAGAGAACGAAGTAACCGAAGAAGCTGAGGAGACCGAAAAGACCGAG
>JAGALS010000010.1 GCA_017625065.1 Clostridia bacterium
ACGTCTCTTGTCTCTGCGTGCGCTGGAAACTTTTTTCTTCGGAACTGCCATTTACCTACACCTCCCCTTGGGTTTGTGTTAAACACATCGTTATTTATTATACTATTATTTTTGCTCTTTGTCAAGCCAATTTTTTAAGACTGCCAAACGCGGGTCGATCTCCTTTTCGGGACATCCGCAATCTCCGTCCTTTTTCGGCTTACCGCACTTCGGGCAAAGCCCGGGGCAATCCTCATCGCAAAGCAGCCGCATCGGGAAGCAAACAAGCAGCTCCTCACGCAATGCCTCGTCCACGTCAAGCTTGCCGTCTCGGATCATTGCATAGGAATCTTCGTTTTCCTCCAACTGCTCTTCGGTGATCGTCCCTTCCGCAGCCACGGTGCGTTCGAATTCAAGCGTAAACACACCCTCGACCGCATCCAGGCAACGGGCACACTGTCCGCGATAGGGCAACTTCGCCGTCAGATACAGACGCATATAGCCCGCATCATCGGTAATATACCCTTCAACCTTGGCGTTTTCGGGAAAGACCACGTCGAGGATCGGTTCAGGCGTGAGCTCGTATGCGATCTCCATGCGGGTGATCTCACCGCGCAGCATCGGACCCATATTCAAGATCACGGCTTTGCACCTCCCCCAGCGATCGAAAATCGCGTTGCGAAAAAGCAACACCAAATATTATAAACAATTCACCCGTTCTTGTCAAGAGATTTTGACAAGATTTTTATAATATTTATATTATTGCATTATGTACGTGCCCGCGCCAAGCTCAAAGATCGCCTTTCCTCCCACTATTTTACCGAAAAGCTGCTCCACCTCAAGCTTTTGATGATTGATCACCACATAATCGTGACCGTTCAGCAACGGGAATTCCACACGCGCACTCGTTCCCGTCGGAATGGTGAACGAATAGGTAAACAATCCTTCGCGGAAATCCCAAGCGCTCTCGATGTGCCCTGCGACGGAATCATAATGTGCCTTGACGTAGGTAATGGGCTTCTGCCCTGCGGGCAGCTCATCTTCCTTTCTGGTATCGGGACGGGGCGAGAGGACAAAATGCTTGAAGCCGGGTGCATCGGGGTCAACAGCGATGCCTGCCATTGCGGCATACATCCATTCCACAACAGCACCGTATGCGTAGTGATTAAAGGAATTCATAGAAACCTTACCGAATCCCTTTTCCTTGGTGTAGGAATTCCAGCGCTCCCAAACGGTGGTCGCTCCCTGACGAACACTATACAGCCAAGAAGGATCGCGCGTTTGAAGCAGCAGCGAATACGCCAGACCGTCAAGCCCGACCTCGGAGAGCGTTTGATTCAGAATGCCCGTTCCAACGAAGCCCGTTGCCAGCGTATAATCGTTCTCTTTTATGCATTTTTCAAGCAAACGTATCACGTTTTCTCGTACATCGCCATCGACCAATCCAAAGCGAAGTGCCAACAGGCAAGCGGTCTGGCTGATCACATTTAACGTGCCATCCTCGACGTATGTGGCAATAAATTCCACCTTGAGCTTTTCAAACAGTTCTGCATAATGGGCGGCGCGATCGGTCTTTTTGATAGCACTCGCCATTTTGCTCATCAGCTGCGCGTCATAGGCGTAATATGCAAGGCATATGTATTCCTTCGGTGTATTCTCGTATGCAAGCCAATCGCCATAACGCCTGACGGGACCGCCGATCTCCGCGAGATGCTGCATGTAAAACTCCATTGAGTCAAAATGCTCCGCAAGCGTTTCAAGATCATTATACTTCAAGTAGAGCGTGTAAGGCACGATAATACCCGCATCTGCCCATGCGCAAGCACTGTGCTGCCTCCCCGCCGAAATCCCATCCATGGCGGGCCAAATATCATAGTATCCGGGCGAGAGGCGCTGGCTGTCGCGCCCGTCACCGAGCCACTTTTTCAAAAAGCCGCGCGCATTGGCATTATACGTGCCCGCGCCGCAAAAGATCTGCGTATCGCCCGTCCACCCAAGACGCTCGTCACGCTGTGGGCAGTCGGTGGGAACCGAAAAATAATTGCAGCGTTGCCCCCACAAAACGTTTTCAAACAGTCGATTGACCTCGGGATCGCTGGTTTCAACATGACCCGTCTCCTTCATGTCGGTGCTGAGGAAAACACCCTTGACCGCGAGGATCTCGATATCGGCGTCCGCCGAAATGCAAAAATATCGGAATCCAAAGAAGGAATGTGTGGGTTCATAAGTCTCGACATCTTTTCCTGCGGCAATATAAACGGCACGGGCAAGCGCAGATCGGTAATTTTCCATGTAGATGCTGCCTTTGGGACCGTCGTTTCCGCGGCTGCGATCGCCGCTATCGTTCAAAAGCTCCGCGACCTTGATCTCGATCCGCGCGCGACGGGGTGCCTTGACCGTGAGCTTCGGGCGTCCCACGATCTCCTGACCGAAGTCCAAGATCAAGCTTTCACCCTTGCGTAAAAGGGTTGCCTCGCACCCGTCTCCCAAGCGGGTAAAATCGGGCACGATCTCGCCAAAGTCCGTACCGTTATCGCGGATATTGGAATATTGCACCGCGCTGATGGGGGTTCGGTTCAAGTGCGGACGTACGCGAACCGGCTCGCCGACGTGGGGCACGATCGCGGGCACAGCTCCTTCATAAATCGCAGCCTTGCTCCAAAAATAACCCTCAGGAAAGGTGTGCGCGTCGGGCATTGTAGCGTCGCGGTATTCGCCGTCCCAGATGTCAGCAAACAGGATCTGTCCACCGACAACGGTCTCCCAGCTTTCATCGGTGACAATAGAGTCGATGCAAGCTCCCTTTTCATCAAAAAATGCAATTTCCGCGGCAAAGGCTGATACATTAAAGCCGTAAGTACCGTAAGAAATACGACCGCCCCACCATCCACTCGAAACGGCTGCCGTCAAAACACTTTCCTTCACGCAAATGTCGGTAACGTCATACTCAAATTCAAACACGCGGCAGTGATAATCCGTCCAACCGGGACGCATTTCCTCGTCACCGACGGGCTTGCCGTTGACATACAGATCAAACACACCAAGGGCGGTCGCAGTTACGGTGACCTTCGCACAATGTTCGGGTAGATCGAAATCACGACGGAACAGAGAAAGCCCTTCTCCGGGTTGGATCGTGTGCTCGTAGTGATCAAGAATGTAGCCTGGCGCCCAAGGATGATCTTTGGCTTCATTTTTAGCCGAGGGGTTATAAATAAATTTGACTTTTTCGTTCATAAGAGCACCCTCCTATTCATATATTTTTATTTTAACATAATTTAATTTCTTAGACTACGCTTGATTTTAAGAAAAAAAGCACTTATTTTTGCATCATTTTACTTGCTCATTACAAAAAAATATGGTAAAATAAAACGTAAGTCTTTGAAAGGAACGCAAACTATGGAACAACTGCTCACCGCGACACAGATGCGTGCCGCCGACGAGGCAACAATTCAATCGGGAATTTCGTCAAGAGAACTGATGGAGCGCGCCGCACGGGCTGCTCTGTCCGTGTTGGAAGAAAGCTTCGACACATTGCTTGTGCTTTTTCTGTGCGGCAGCGGTAACAACGGTGGCGACGGGCTTGCAATGGCACGCTTTTTTGCCGAAAAAGGCGGGAAGGCTCGCGTTATTTATCTCGGAAAGCTGACCGCGGCAGGATCGCCAGACACTGACTGTATGAGTGAGGAATGCAGAAGGCAATTTTCGCTGCTTCCCTCTTTTGTTGAAGTTTGTACCGATCTGAAAACAGACGGTGCCACCGCCGCCGTCGATGCTATTTTCGGCATAGGTCTTGCTCGCCCCATTGAAGGACGAGCCGCCGAAGCGATCAACGCTTTGCGCGCTACCGCAGTTCCCGTTCTCGCTTTGGATATTCCGTCGGGCATTCACGCAGATACGGGCACGGTACTTGGCACAGCTCTCCCAGCAAAACAAACAGTTGCCATCTCCGCTAAAAAATGGGGCCATATGCTTTACCCCGGCGCTTCATTTTGCGGTGAGATCACGGTTGCTGAGATTGGTATTTGTGCCGAAAATTGCAGCGGTTATATAGTGCAAAAATCCGATATTCTCACCCTGCCGCCACGCCCTGCGCGCGCACACAAGGGTACCTTTGGTCGCGTGCTTGTTATTGGTGGGTCCGTTGGTATGAGCGGCGCAGGCTTTCTTGCCGCAAAAGCCGCGATGCGCGCAGGTGCGGGCTTAGTTGAAATTTTTGCACCAACAGAAAACAGGATCATTTATCAAACGCAGCTGCCCGAAGCGCTGCTGACGCTTTATGATCCCGATCAATTCGATGAAAGCCTTTTGCTCTCTGCCCTTTCACGCACCGATGCCGTAGCGATCGGTATGGGACTATCGCAAAGCGAAACCGCCCGCCGCATGGTTACCTGCGCACTTGCAAATGCAAGAGTTCCCCTGATCGTTGATGCGGACGGATTGAATTTAATGGCAGGCGACCCTTATCTGCTTGCGCTTTGCTATGGAAGAACAGACCCAACTATACTCACACCGCATCTTGGTGAGATGAGCCGCCTTTCCGGGCACGCAATCGCAGAATTAACGGCAAATTTGCCCTATTATGCTCTTTCATTTGCCAAGAGCAGCGGTACAGTGCTTGTAATGAAGGATGCGCGCACCGTCATTTCAAACGGCGAAAAGCTGTTTTTGAATCCTTACGGCAACAGCGGTATGGCGACCGGTGGTAGTGGCGACGTATTGGCTGGCGTGATTGCCTCCTTTACGGCACAAGGTGCCGCCCCTATTGATGCCGCAAGGCTTGGTGTTTTAGCACACGCATTGGCAGGAGATGCAGCCGCAGACACTTACGGCAACCGCGGAATGATCGCCGGCGATATCATCGAAATGCTTTGCAAGGTTTTGACTTGAATCCGCCTCAAAAACAACCAGTTCCAAATTATTTTGCAAATATTCCAATTTTTATTTTGATTTTTACATTTTTAATATTTTAAAATGACATTTTTTTGATTTTTTAAAAAGATTGTGTCAAATTATAAAGATAACAGCCCCTTGATGCCTCCTCAAGCATCAAAGAGTTGTTTTCTTTTTACGCCTTCAAACAGTCCTTCAGCTTCTGATAAAGTGCGCGGTAAGCAACCTCATCTTTTGCCTCAAACAGTATCGCGTTTTCTTTGTCCACGTAATAAAACCGTGTTTCTTCAAAATACAATATGACCGTTTTATTCGTGTCACTTCGCACCTTCAAATTCATCGTCATTGTTCCGCCGGGCATTTTTTGAACACCTTCGCTGCGATAGCCGTCTTCAGAGAGCTGATTCAGTTCTCTCTTGATCTCAAGCAAGCTGTCTTCTGAAAGAAGGATTTCCTTTCCTTTGTTTCCTAAAACCTCTCCC
The DNA here is from genome assembly GCA_017625065.1 of Clostridia bacterium. GTDB lineage: Bacteria > Bacillota > Clostridia > Oscillospirales > CAG-272 > Firm-07. Next base: position 5,352 of record JAGALS010000010.1, read on the forward strand.
GTTTCAAAAAGAGGATCTCTCACTGACATCTGCACAGAAGACACAGCCGCCGCAAGCATCTTATCCATTTTGTTTTTGTGAGAGACGATGGGCATCAAGGTACAAAGCAATACGATCAGTACCGCAAGCGCGATGATCCCACCACCGATCAAATAGATCTTTTTATTTTTCATATGGCCACGCTTTCTTTCAAAATCTAACATAATCATAGCAAAAGCACGGCAAAATGTCAAGTCAATGGCGTTTTTTACGGCGCACCAAAAGAGAAAGCAGGGTCTTGCCCGAAAACGGGATCAAGGGGTACAGATAGCTATGGCCGCCGTTGACAGTCCGATTGGTTGCGATCAAGGCAAAGATTAAGATCACACCCACCAAAAAGCCCCAAAAATTAAAGAAGGCAGTCAGCGTGAGCAGCAAAATGCGCATAAATTTCAACGCATATCCAAGCTCAAAGCTGGTCTGCGTAAAGTTTGCAATGGCAACAAATGCCATATATAAGATGACTTCCGGGATAAGCCACCCGACATCCACCGCAAATTCACCAAGGATCAAGCCTCCCACCACGGAAAGCGAGTTTGCCAGCATATCAGGGGTGTTCATAGATGCCATTCGAAGGCCGTCTATCACAAATTCGGCAAGCAAAAGCTGCAAATAGATCGGCAACGTGCCACGCTCGGCAGGTAATGCAAAGGCAAGCCATTGCGGAACCATATCGGGATTTAAAACACCAAGAAACCAAAGCGGCGTTAAAAACAGTGTCAGCCAAAACACGGCGTGACGCACAAGTCGTAAATACGTGCCCGTCAGCGGTGGCAAATAGAAGTCATTCGTTTCCTGTAAGAAGGTAAAGATCGAGGTCGGCAGGATCATTGCAGAGGGTGAGTTATCCAACAGCACGATCACACTGCCTTCAAGCAAATGCGCGGCGGCAGTATCGGGACGCTCGGTATAGCGGATCTTTGGAAAAGGATTATACCAACGCGACCCGATCAGCGCCTCAGCGAGCGATTCGTGTCCCATCGTCACCGCGTCAGTTTTCAGCAAGCTTAGCTTATCCGTAATATATTTTACAAGCTTTGGATCGGCGCGGTCAGACATATATGCCACGACCACGTCGCTTTTTGAGCTTTTTCCAACGGTTTGATATTCCATCGTCAGTGTCGCATCACGAATGCGGCGGCGGATCAGCGCAGTGTTAAAGATCAGCGTTTCGACAAAGCCGTCACGCGCACCGCGCATCACGCGGTCGTTTTCGGGCTCGGCGGTCTCGCGCGCGGGATAAGTCCGTGCATCAATGATCATCCCACTTGTTCCAAAGGTCGTACCCAGCATCAAAGTGGCGCCCGATAGCACCATTTGCAGCATCGTTTCTTCGTTATCCGTGATGTCGCATTCGACATATGGCATATTTTCTTCAAGAAAGGCGATGGCATCCTTTGGCATCTTTTTGAGCGAGAGCAGATAGATGAACAGCTTTTGCATCGCGCCGTCCTTGATCAACCCGTCAATATAAAAGAGTGTCACCTCGCCATCGCCGACCTTGAGCACCTTTTTGAGCACATCGAAATTCTTGTTCACACGAAGCTTTTCTGTAAAGCGATTTACATTTTCCGTATAGATTTCCGTCATTGGAAGTATCGCGCCTCCTGCATATTAATTGCTTAAATTTTTCCCAAAAACAGCAAAAAATATGTAGACGTATCACGATTTTCTTGACAAAGCAAAAAACAAGGGCAGAAGGAGACTTCCTTGTGCCCTTGCTTTTTATTTGGAATGACTAAACAGCCAATCAAGTAATTCTTGGTTATATGCGTGGATCCAGACGTTATGTCCAACGCCATCCATTCTTGTATATTTCACATTGCCGCCGACGGATCTGAGCTTTGCCACCATTTCGTCAGACTGTGTAGGAGAGACCGCATTATCACACGCGCCGTGAAATGCCCATATCGGTGTGTTTTTCAAAACGGGTGCGTTCCAAGCCATACCGCCACCGCAAACAGGTGCGATCGCGGCAAAGAGATCGGGGCGCGCCATTGCTGTAAACCACGTACCGTAACCGCCCATACTGAGTCCTGTCAAATAAACTCTGTTGGGATCAATGTCATACTCTTCGATCAGCTGACCGATAAAAGTGATGATCGACTCCACTCTCGCCGCCCAAAAGCTTCCTTTTTGACATTGCGGCATTATAAAAATACAAGGGATCTCCTTATCGGCGATGAACTTCGAAAAGCCGTGAACATCGACAAGGGAAAGTGCCTCTTGCCCGTTTCCGCGCTCTCCCGCGCCGTGAAGCTGAATGATGAGTGGCAAGCCGCCCTTTTTGTCTGTTGGTGCATACTCAACAAAAGGAAAAAGCCATTTTTCCTCTCTGTGTTCTGTTCTTATCATATCGTCCTCCAAAGCTATATGGTTTTTATTTTAACACAAATATTGATATACGTACCACGTTTTTCATTCAATGATGAGATATTCGGGAATACCGTTTCTGTATTTCGGCATCGCCTCACCTACAATAAGAGGCAGCAGATAGCGCGCACATTCATCGGTCACATTGTTGCCGCGATCGTTGATAAATTCGGCAGGAACCGCCTTGATCTGATTGGCGATCTTAGAAACATCACTGTGCTCCACGTGATAAACATAGGGCTCAGTGCTATCGCGCACAATGGTCATCATTTGGCGTGTTACACCCTCGGATGCCGCCTTCACTGCGGCTCTGCCTACGCAGACGGACTCGGCAAGGTCGGTGGCAGAGGCAATGTGGGACGCGCAACGCTGCGGAAGGTTTAATTCAATCGAGCGCACCTTGCATCCGATCTCCGCCTTGACGGCATATTCCAAAGCCTTGCCCGTACCCGACAGCTGCTTGTGTCCAAACGCATCGGTCGAGGCAACGCCAAAGCCTTCGCAAACATAAGTACCATCGGCAAAGCGGATGCCCTCGGAAACAGCAATCACGACGTTGGGATGCTTCTTCAGCGCAACACGAACATCCTCGAAAAACTCCTCCTTGTTAAAATGGCGCTCAGGCAAATAGATCAAATCGGGAGCGATACCGTTGATGACACGGCTGATGCCCGCCGCAGCGGTCAGCCACCCTGCATCACGTCCCATAATCTCCACAATAGTAACAGCGGGAATGGTATAAACGGCACAGTCGCGGATGATCTCCTGCAAAGTAACCGCTATGTATTTTGCCGCAGAACCAAATCCGGGCGTGTGATCGGTCACGACCAAGTCATTGTCGATGGTCTTGGGCACGCCCATAATGCACATATCGTAATCTTGCTCTTTGGTATAGGCAGAAAGCTTTGCCACGGTATCCATCGAATCATTTCCGCCGATGTAGAAGAAGTAGCGGATATCGTATTTTTTAAAAATGGCAAGCAGCTTTTCGTAAAACGCATCGTCCTCGTGAAGCTTCGGAAGCTTTTTGCGACAAGAGCCAAGTGCGGCGGCAGGAGTATGCTCCAACGCCTCAATCTTTTCTTCACTGTCAAAGAAAGCGGTCAGGTCCACCAAGCGCTCTTGAAGTAGCCCTTCCACGCCATTTTTCATACCGTATAGGGTCTTAATGGCTCCATCGCCCACATTTTCCTTGACACCGCGAATGACCCCCGCAAGTGTTGCGTTGATAGCGGCAGTGGGTCCACCCGATTGACCGACAACAGCATTTCCAATCAATTTTTTCATTGAAAGCCTCCCAAAAGTTGGATTTATTTTAGTATATCAAAATTCTCTGTCTGTGTCAAGAAAAATGCCCTTGTTTTCGATATTTTATCTCGTCTTTCTCGGTGATTCGGGACAAGCGGCGCAACATATAGTAGTGTCGGAGGTGATTTTATGTTTTCATTGCTACTCTCGCTTCTTTTGAATGCTGTTCATTTTTTGCTTGGCATCGGAACGCCCCAAAGCTTTCCCCCGCCCCTTTCCGCTGCGGAGGAGGAAGCTGCATTTCTTGCCAAACGTGAGGGAGACGATACTGCAAGGGAAAAATTGATCCTGCATAATCTGCGACTCGTCTCTCACGTTGTCAGAAAGTATTACAGCACCGCTAAAAACCAAGAGGATCTGGTGTCGATCGGCAGTATCGGTCTTGTCAAGGCAGTTGACTCCTTTAACCCCGAAAACGGCACCCGTTTTGCCACTTATGCCGCAAAATGCATTCAAAACGAGATCCTGATGCACTTCCGTTCGCAGAAAAAACTATCGGCTGAGGTTTCGATCAACGAAACCATCGACGTGGACCGCGATGGCAATCCCTTGACATACATCGACGTGATCGCGACCGAGGATAATATTGAGGAAGAAGTCGATCTGAAGGTCAAAAGCGCGATGGTGCGACGGCTGGTCAACAGTGTTTTAGAGGAACGTGAGCGCCAGATTATCATTTTGCGATACGGGCTTGGCGGCGGCAAACCGTATACGCAACGCGAGGTCGCGCAAATGCTTGGCATTTCTCGTTCCTACGTCAGCCGCATCGAAAAGGGTGCGCTTGAGACCTTGAGAGAGCATTGCTAAAGCAGAAAAACTCCCGTGCTTGACACGGGAGTTTTTCTGCTTTTTAAAGAATGTTAGCGGTCACACATTTACGCCAACCGATGATACGTATATAGGGATTTTCGCCAATTCTCGAAATAGGCAGTACAGGCTCCTCCAACTCGGGAATAGAGCTTACCTCACCCGCAAGGTACTCCTTGATGCGATCGGCGGCAGACAGCAGTCTTGCACGCAGACCACCGATGCGAAGCTCCTGCACAGAAAAGCCGTGGGGCTTATTTTCCGCCATCCATTGTGCGCGGAACTTGACAAGGAAATCATCCAGATTGGCAACGATCACACCAACCTCGTTTTGAAGGTCAGACAGCTTTTCGCGATCCCCCGCAAGATAGGCGTTTCTCAAGCGCACGCAGAAATCGCTCTTGCGCTTCAGCACACGGCACAGCGCCGCAAGGCTTGTATAGATATAACCAAGGGCGGGATGGTCGGCGTGCGCCAGCAATCTCTTTTCTGCATCGGCATACTGATCGCTGACGGTCGCAGGGTCCATATGCGCGTCAAGCAAGCCCTCAAGCGGATCGTTGAAGAGCAAATACTTACACGGATTATTGCGCCCTTGTGCAAATTCATTGGGGGCATCCATCACAAGCAGATCCTCAAATCCAAGCCCAAAGCAAGCATTTGCGCGCTTTTCCAGCCAATCGGTCTCGGGCTTGCCGTGATAGCCATATTCGGCGTAAAAAAGCAGGATGGGCAAGGATGCAAAGTTACTGCATTCTCTGCCGTTATCGCCCCAAGAGGTGAGGATCCAATCCTTCATCCCATACTTTTGGCAAGCCTCAAGCTGGATCTCCGACGACTTCCAAGCGAAGCGGCTCAGCGGTGCAAAACCGTACCAGGTACAAGCGCCGCCCGCAAACATCACGTGATTGTTCGGAAACTTCAAGTGGCTCTCGACCATGTGCGCAAAGCGGTCGCGCTGCCCCTCTGTGGTGTAATAATCCCAATAGATCAGCGTGAGCCCTTCCGGCACCTTTTCCATGACCTCCATCGGCACGTCGCCTTCGCTGACGTAGTAACGGCCGAACGCCATACTGTAAAACATATCGCTCCAGATCATGGGGCTAAGACCGTGCTTTTTGCAAAGCTCGGTCACAACGTTCAGATGCTCCAGCATGATATCCGAGCGCTTGACGATGCCGTGCAAAGCCTCATATTTGCCGCGGCCAAGGCTGTGTGCTTCGTCCATGCCCAAATTGATGCGGCGCGTACGGAAGCAGGATGCGCAGGTCTTTAGCGCGGCTTCGATAAATTCATAGGTCTTTTCTTCACCGACAAGCAGGATATCGCCCGTGTCGGAAATACCGCTGAATTCAATGCCCCACTGCAATGCGCGCTCCAAGTGAGCAAGCGCCTGGATGCAAGGGATCAGCTCGATGCCAAGTCTGTCAGCGTAGTCGTCGAGCTCGCGTAGCTCGGTAGCGGTGTAGCGTCCGCGCATACGTCCAAAATAAGGATATTCCTTGATCTCGTAGGTGTCTTCGGTATACAGCATCATGGAATCAAAGCCCATAAGCGCCAGATAGCGAAGCTGCTTTTTGACACCCTCTACGCTCATGACCGCGTTTCGGGAGCAATCTGCCATCAGACACAGCATGGTCTGATAATTGGTTTCGCTGACGGCATCGCCGCCGTCAAGAATACCGTTCAAATAGGAAAGCGCGCGGAAATACTCACAACGGCGCTTGTACGTGATCACGACCGTGCCGTTTTCCATGCCGATCGACAATTTCTCTCCACGCTCAACCGAAACGGGAGTTCCTTTTTTGTGCTCGGAAAGTCCCAATTGCGCGAGCACTTCCCTCGTGCCCGCGACAAGCTCCAAGGGGAGCTTGGTAAAGCAAATTCTTTTCATGTGTGGATCCAACCTTTCGGAAATTCAAGCCTTTTTCAAAGAATACAAGCGGTCAATTTTTTTCTCCAACCGTTGTAGCTGATATAGGGATTTTCGCCGATCTTCGCGACGGGCAGCACGGGCTCCTCCAATTCGGGGATCGAGCTCACCGCACCTGCAAGATATTCCTTGATGCGATCAGCGGTGGAGAGAAGTCTGGCGCGCAAAGCGCCGATACGGATCTCCTGCACGGAAAATCCGTAGGGCTTATTTTCGGTCATCCACTGTGTGCGGAAGATTGCAAGGAAATCGTCCAGATCCGCAACGATCACGGAAACCTCGTCCGCAAGGGCTGTGAGAGCGTTGCGGTCTCCTGCAAGATACGCATTGCGCAAGCGCACGCAAAAATCGCTCTTGCGGATCAAAACATGGCAAAGGGACGCAAGCGTTTTGTAAATGTAACCAAACGTCGGATGATCAGCCAAGGCGAGCAACCTTTTCTCTGCCTTAACGTACTCTTCGGAAACAGTTGCGGGATCCATATGCGCATCAAGCAGACCCTCAAGCGGATCGTTGAACAGCAAATACTTGCAAGGGTTGTTGCGTCCGCGCGCAAAGTCGTTGGGGGCGTCCATTGTGAGCAGATCCTCAAATCCGATGCCAAAGCAGGCATTTGCGCGCTTTTCCAACCAATCGGTGTCGGGATTGCCGTGATAGCCGTATTCGGCGTAATAAAGCAGAATAGGCAAGGACGCAAAGTTGGTGCACTCTCTGCCGTCATCTCCCCAAGAGGTGATGATCCAATCCCTCATGCCGTACTGTTGGCAAATGCCGAGCTGGATCTCAGACGATTGCCACGAAAAACGGCTAAACGGCGCAAAGCCCGACCATCCCCAGGCGCCGCCTGCGAACATGACCTCATTATTCGGGAATTTCAAATGGCTTTCGACCATGTGTCTAAAACGGTCGCGTCTGTCCTCAGTCGTATAATAATCCCAATAGATCAGCGTAAGCCCTTCGGGCACCTTTTCCATGACCTCCATCGGCACGTCGCCTTCGCTGACGTAATAACGGCCATTGAACGCCATACGGTAGAACATATCGCTCCAGATCATAGGTTTAAAGTCATATTTTTTGCAAAGCTCCGTGACAACGTTCAGATGCTCCAGCATAATATCTGAACGCTTCACAACACCGTGCAATGCTTCGTATTTGCCGCGTCCCAGATTATGCGCTTCATCCATACCAAGATTGATGCGATCGGAACGGAAGCAGGATGCACACGATTTCAGCGCGGCCTCAATAAATTCATAGGTCTTTTCTTCACCAACAAGCAAAATGCCCTCTGTATCAGTGATGCCGCCAAACTCAATGCCCCACTGCAAAGCGCGCTCCAAATGTGCAAGCGCCTGAATACAGGGGATCAGCTCAATGCCAAGATTGTAGGCATAATCGTCAAGCTCGCGCAGCTCCTCATGGGTGTAACGTCCACGCATACGGCCAAAATACGGATATTCTTCGATCTCGTAGGTATCCTCGGTGTACAGCATCATCGAATCAAAGCCCATCAAAGCCAGATAGCGCAGCTCTCTTTTAACGCCTTCAACACTCATTACCGCGTTGCGGGAGCAGTCTGCCATCAGACACAGCATAGTCTGATAGTTCGTTTCGCTCACAGCCTCGCCGCCGTCAAGAATGCCGTTCAGATAGGAAAGTGCGCGGAAATATTCGCAACGGCGCTTATATGTAATGCAAACCGTGCCGTTTTCCATGCCGATGGAGAGCTTTTCGCCCTGCTCGACCGCAATGGGCGTTCCCTTTTTGTGCTCGGAAAGTCCAAGCTGGGCAAGCACTTCCTTGGTGCCGGCAACAAGCTCCAAGGGGAGCTTTGTAAAGCAAATTTTCTTCATGTTTTGATCCTGCCTTTCGCAAAATTAAAGTCAAATTCATTATATCTTTTATAAAATTAAAAGTCAATAGATTTATATAAAAAACAAGCAAAAAAGCCCCCACACTGGGGACTTTTTTGTTTATTTTTCGGTTTCTGCTTCCTGCTCGGTCAATTGCGCTTTATCCTCTTCCGGCATAACGGCAACGAATGCCTTGATGGCACATTCGATCATATCGTCGGTGGGCTCGCGCACCGTAATGCGCTGCAGCCACATACCGGGTGCCGAAATGATACGCGTAAAGAGATTGTCGTGCCGCCCTGCGAGCTTGAGCAGCTCATAGCCCACGCCCATCGTCAGCGGGATCAAAAGCAGCTTGATAAACGCACGGATAAAGGTATACGCGGTATCATTGATGCCTTTGATATCGGCGGGGATAAACAAACCGATCACGATGCTGACGATCAGCATCAAAATCAGGAAAGAAGTACCGCAACGGGGGTGAAAACGGCGCTGCTTGCGTACATTTTCAACCGTCAATTCCATTCCGTTTTCATAGCAAAAAATCGTCTTGTGCTCGGCGCCGTGATACATAAACGTGCGGCGGATATCCTTCATCAACGAAACAAGCGCCATATAAGCAACCAGAATGGCGATCTTTAAAAGCCCCTCGAATACCGAACGCAAATAGCGGTTATGCGAAAGGCTTCGCGGCAAAACGTGATCCTCCAGCAAGGTGTAAAGAAAGCTTGGCAGCCACATAAAAAGTCCGATAGCAAGCCCGACACCAAGAACAGTTGCAATGACCATCACGGCAGCCATAGCGCCCTTTCCAAGCATACTTTGCGGCTCCTTTTGCTCAGGCTCGGTCGTTTTTTCAGCCTTCACCGCATCGTTTGTGTCCGCCTTTGCACTCTCGGCAGCTTCAACAGTTACAGTCTCTTCAGCTTCAGCGGCTTGAACTTCAAAGGTTTCATCTTTCTTTTCGGTTTCGTCAGACGGCTCTTCCATTGCGATCTCCGCTGACTTCATCAAGTATTTATAGCCCATAACCATAGAATCGATGAAGCCGAACATGCCGCGAATGATGGGCCAACGGCAAAAGGCGGGGCGTTTTTTCTTTTGTGTCGGCTCCTCTTCAAAAAAGATCTCACCGTTCGGGCGGCGCACTGCCATAGCGCTTTTTCCCGACCCGCGCATCATAATCCCCTCCATCAGCGCCTGACCGCCAATAGAGGTCTTACGCATCGGGCAGACCTTATCTTTTTATTTGCTCATTGATTTCTCCTTCAAACAGTATGCATACAGTTAGGACCGTTCCCCCCCTCGTTTGGGCGAACGGTCCACTGCTGTCATATCAATCACTTTTTATCGCCGGGGAAAGCGATCTTGATCTGACCGCCCTGCGTCTTCTTGTGCTTATCAAGCAGATTGTGGATCCTCTTAACGGGATCCAGCAGAGTGCTGATGGTCTCATCGTGATTGAGTGTATCGATGATGTACGCCACGTACTTGCACATATTGACCTCGACATACCACTCCTTGGAGAGCAGCTCAGGGGTACGATGCACAAAGTTCGTGGTAAAGATGCCGCTGAAGACACCCTCTTTGTATGCCTTATCAAACTTTTCAAGGCCGTCGGTAAACAGGCCGAAGGTTGCGAACGCAAAGATGCGCTTTGCGCCCTTTTCCTTGAGCTGAAGCGCAACATCAAGCAGCGATTCGCCCGAGGAGATCATATCGTCGACGATGATCACGTCCTTGCCCGCAAGATCGCGGCCCAGATATTCGTGTGCCTCGATGGGGTTTCTGCCATTGACGACCTTGGCATAATTGCGGCGCTTATAGAACATACCGATGTCGATCCCCATCACCGAGGAAAAGTACATACACCGTCCCATCGCACCTTCATCGGGAGAGATGATCATCAGATCATCCTTGTCTACCGAAACGTCGGGGAAACGGCGCAGCAATGCCTTGATCATCTGGTAGGTAGGACGCACGTCGTCAAAGCCGCAAAGCGGAACAGCGTTTTGCACACGAGGGTCGTGCGCGTCAAAGGTGATGATGTTCTTGACACCCATGGACTCCAGCTCCTGTAGCATGAGCGCGCAGTCAAGCGACTCACGGCTGGAGCGCTTGTGCTGGCGTCCCTCGTAAAGCATGGGCATGATGACGGACACACGGCGTGCCTTGCCTGCGATCGCGGCGATCACACGCTTGAGATCGGCAAAGTGATCGTCGGGGCTCATCGGAACGGTCTGACCGTACATCTTGTACGTAACACTGTAATTGAAGGGATCGCAATAGATATAAACATCGTGTCCGCGCAGGGACTGATGCAACGATGCCTTTGCCTCACCTGTGCCGAAACGGGGGCAGGTCACGTCGACCAAAAAGGTCTCCTCACCGCCGTGGCGTCTCCATTCCTTAAGATAACTGTCAACCTGAAGCGTAAATTGCTCCGATCCCGACATGCCAATGACACTGAGATCACCGTAAAGTGTGTCCTTCATGCTATACTCCTTTGTGCGTTATAAGATTGAACGGGATGCAACTCCCTTTTATACATAGAATATTATAACATAATAAATTGGTTTTGAAAAGTACTTTTTAAGGAATTTTTCTTCTTTTGTCGAATTTCTGTCTTTTTCACAATTTTTGAACGAACCATTTTTGTATTTTGCGAAATCTGACAGATGCAGTCGATCTGTTTATTATTTTAGCTCCACCACGGTCACTCCGCCATCCCCCTCGCCGTACTGACCGATACGGAAGGACGCGATACGGCGGTCATTTTTCAGATATTTCCACAAAGCGACGCGCAAGGCACCCGTTCCCTTTCCGTGGATGAGGCGCACGGTATGAAAGCCGGCGAGATTTGCAGTGTCAAGATATTTGTCCACCATAAACCATGCCTCATCGCCCGTTTTGCCGCGCAGGTCGATCTCGTCGCGGAAATCGCGTGAAATATTGGCACGGAAATCACGTACCGAGGTCTTTTTCTCACCGCTTTTCACTGTGGCTTCGCCTTCGATCAAACGCAGATTGGAAACCTTTGATTTGGTGCGTATGATGCCCGCCTGCACCATCACGTTACCGCCGTGATCGGGGTCGGAGAGAAGCACACCCTTTTTGTCGATATCGACAAGATAGACCTCGTCGCCCTTACGCAAGGGGCGCGGGAGCTGATAGGAATCGTTGCTGCGCTCTTCTACGGGATTAAAGCGGCTTTCGTTTTCCTTCAAGTGCGCACGCACGGCACGGCGCGTGGCATCCAGATGCTCGCCCAAGCGCTCGGACTCGCGCTCACGGCGTACCTGCTCCAATTGTCCGAATACAAACTCGCTTGAAGCGCGTGCGCTTTCCACCAAGGCGGTCGCCTTGCTTTGTGCGTCGTTCAGCAGCTTATCGGCTTGCGCTTTCGTACGGTCGGTGATCTTTTTAGCATCCGACAGCTGTATTTCAAGCTCCGCGCGCAATCTTGCCGCTTCGGCACGGTCACGCTCCATTTCGATACGAGCCTCTTCCAGCTTTTCGATCACCGCCTCAAATCGGCGGTTTTCCCCGCTGATCAGCGACTTGGCATCCGCCACAACTCTTGGCGGCAGCCCAAGCTTTTCGGAAATGGCAAACGCGTTAGATTTACCCGGCGTACCGATGACTAGCTTATAAGTGGGGCGCAGTGTCGCCACATCAAACTCACAGGATGCGTTCTGCACGCCGTCGGTTTCAAGGGCATACGCCTTCAGCTCCGCATAGTGCGTGGTAAGCGCCGAGAGCGCGCCCGATCGGCGCACCTCACTGACGATAGCGACCGCAAGCGCCGCACCCTCCACGGGGTCGGTGCCGGCCCCCAGCTCGTCAAACAACACAAGCGCATTCGGCGAGAGGTCATTGACCATAGAAACGATATGCACCATATGCGAGGAGAAGGTAGAAAGCGATTGCTCAATGCTCTGTTCGTCGCCAAGATCCACTAAAATGCGGTCAAACAAGCACAGCTCGCTTCCCTCGTCGGCGGGAATGAACAACCCCGCCTGCGCCATCAGAGAAAACAGTCCCAATGTTTTCAAGGTTACGGTCTTGCCGCCCGTATTTGGTCCCGTGATAATGAGTGTATCCCACTCACCGCCAAGCGACACATTGATCGGTACCACGCGGTCGCGGTCAATGAGGGGATGCCTTGCGTTGATCAGCCTGACACGGCGTTCAGCAGAGATCGCGGGCGCTGTTGCGGACATTTTTTCTGCCAGCTTGCCGCACGAAAAAACAAAAGCGAGCTCATTTATATTCTGATAATTGAGCGAAAGAGCGCTTACTTGCGATGCGACCAGGGCGGACAGGTCTGCCAGCACGCGGTCGATCTCGTACTGCTCCTTGCCCTCCAGCATACGCAGCTCGTTATTGGCATCCACCACCGCCATCGGCTCCACAAAAATAGTCGCGCCCGATGAAGACGTGTCGTGAATGAGACCCTTGATCTCGTTCTTGCTTTCCACGCGAACGGGAACCACGTAACGCCCGTTTCGCATGGTCACGATATTTTCCTGCAACGCCTTGGAATAGGTGGTGCTTGTGATATAATGCTGCAACGTGTCTTTTATTTTGTTGTTGGTCTGACGGATCTTGCGACGAATATCGGCAAGCGCCGGGCTTGCCTCATCGGCGATCACATCCTCCGCGATAATGGCGCGGTAGATGCGATCCTCCAATCTGCGATCGGGCAAAAGGCGTTCAAAGATCTCATCGAGCACGGTCTCAAAATGGCGATTGACACGAATATAGTCAAGCAAGCCGCGCGCAGTGCGAAGGATATTGCCCACGTCAAGCAGCTCTCGTGTGGAAAGCGTTGCGCCCTTCCCTGCGCGATCCAGCGCCTCGGAAATATCCGTCACCGAGCCAAAGGACGGCATACCCTTATCGGAAAGCAAGCGACAGGCATCCCCCGTGCGCGTGAGACGCCGCTTCACGGTGTCCTCATCATCGTCGGGAAGCAACGACAAAGCAAGCTCCTTTGAGCCCGCAGTCGGCGCGCAGGCAGCAAGCAGCTTTAATATTTCGTCAAACTCTAATTTCTTTTGTGTCTTGCTATCGATCTTCATGGTACCTCGCAAACAAATTTACGCGTTTTGTACGGTTTTTTTAATACCGTTACTTCTTTTTCGTTATTGCTTCCAGCTTTTTCAGATTTTCCAAGCCCTGAAATCCACGTTCCAGATGATGCAGCAAATAGCACTCTGCGGCACGGGAAAATTCCTCCTTTTCTCTCTCATCGGTGATGCGAAAAGAAAACAATCGTTTGGCGTCTGCCTCCACAACATAGCGCAAGGCGGTGGCGCTGCCGGGGGACAAAGGACATAAAACATTCCGCCCGCCAAGCTCGTCCACCTCGGGAATCGGGCGCAGTGCCTCCTTTTTTTGAAGGCAGCCTTGACATACAAAAGCGCCGTTCATCACGTCAAGATATCCGTTCCCCGTGACAGGGGTATGGCAATGACGGCAAGTGTGCAATTCGGGCGTAAATCCTCCAATGCAGGCAGCCCGCATCTCAAATGCGCCCTTGATCAAAGCATTTTCGCCCTTCCCCATATGTAACATATGCAAGGCATTTAATACTAGAGGCAGGATATCCCCTGCGGGCTGTCTCTCATCGGAAAGCTCCGTCGCGACCTCGCAAAAATAGGCGGCAAGAAAGGGCTTTTCCAGATCGTATCGAAGCCCTGCAAACGCCTCGATCGTGCTGGCGCTTTTGATCCATTTCACGCCGCCCTTCTCGTAATATTCCACGCTGCTCCACGCGAAGGGCTCGGTCGCCACCGCTTCACGGCGGCGCATAGAATGCGCGCCCTTCAAGATGGCATAAAAACGCCCGTAATCGGCTGTAAGAACCGTCAAAAGCTGATCGTTATCGCCCCGATCAACGGCGCGCAGGATCAGCGAATCGGCACTGAAATGCTGCACGGTCAATTTTCCTCGCGATAACCGAAGTTACCGACCGCCGCACGGCTATCGCGCCAATTTTCCTTGACCTTGACCCACAAATTGAGATAAACCTTTGTTCCAAACAGCTTTTCCAGATCCTCGCGCGCATAGGTTCCCACACGCTTGAGCTCAGCGCCGTTCTTGCCGACGATGATGCCCTTGTGGGATGCCTTTTCACAAAAGATCTCGGCGCGGATACGAATGAGCGTATCCTCATCCTTGAATTCCTCAATCACCACGGCGATACCGTGGGGGATCTCCTTATCCAAGGTACGCAGCAGCTTTTCGCGGATGATCTCCGCCGCCATCTGGCGCTCAGGCTGGTCGGTGATCATATCCTCCGGGAAGAAAAAGGGCGATTCGGGAAGCAGCTTTTCGCACTCGGAAAGCAGCGCATCCAAAAGCTGACCGTTTTTGGCGCAGATCGGCACAACGGCCGCAAAATCGTGCAATGCTGCATAGGTTTTGATGCATTCCGCGATCTCGGACGCGTTATACAGATCGGTCTTATTGAGCGACAGCACCGCGGGAACGCCCGATTGCTTCAAATAGGTGATGACGTTTTCCTCGACCTTGGTAACGGGCTTGCCGGGATCGACCATCAGGATCACCGCATCGGCTTCGATCATAGAGGACTTTGCCGTTTCCATCATAAAATCGCCAAGGGAATTCTGCGGGCGGTGCATACCGGGGGTGTCCACAAAAATGAACTGTGCCTCGTCTTTTGTCAAAATGCCGACGATACGGTTACGCGTGGTCTGCGGTTTTGCCGAAACGATAGCGATCTTCTCGCCAAGCAATGCGTTCAAAAGTGTCGATTTGCCCACGTTCGGACGTCCGACGATAGCAATATATCCTGCCTTTGTCATTTTTGCTCCTCCGTAATGCCAAGCCCCATCGCATCGACAATGGCGGTCTGTCTTTTTCTCATATCCTTGTCCTCTTCCTCACTGTTCACGTGGTCGTAGCCAAGCAGATGAAGTGTGGAATGAACGGTCAGAAAAGCGCACTCGCGCTCAAAGCTGTGCCCGAACTCCTCTGCCTGGGCGCGGCATTTCTCAAGGGATATCACAATATCGCCGAGCATACGCGTGCCGTCGGCTCCTTTCTCAAACAACGGAAAGGAAAGCACGTCGGTCGGCGCGTCCTTTTCGCGATACTCGCGGTTGATGGCACGGATGCCCTCGTTATCGGTAAAGGTCACGGAGACCTCGCTGTGCCCTTCCTTGCCTTCATAATCAAGCGTTGCCAAAATCGCGGAGCGGATCAGCATTTTCATGCTATAGGTCACGGGCTCGCTGCTTTGCATATTCTCAAAGTAAATACGTAATGTCATTTGCTTGTCCTTTCGCCTTTCTTTTGTCTTTGCTGCTCGCGCTCAAAGCGCTCGTACGCTAAAATGATCTTTTGCACCAGCTTGTGGCGCACCACGTCGCGATCGCTGAACTGATGGATCACGATATCGTCAATGCCCGCGATGATCCTGACCGCCATCGCAAGTCCGCTTTTTTGCCCAGACGGCAGATCAGTCTGGGTGAGGTCGCCCGTAACCACCGCCTTGGAGTGAAAACCAAGACGTGTCAAAAACATTTTCATTTGCTCGGGGGTGGCGTTTTGTGCCTCGTCCAAAATGATGAAGGAGTCGTCGAGCGTACGTCCGCGCATATAGGCAAGCGGCGCAACCTCGATCACACCCTTTTCCACCATTTTGGCATAATTTTCAGCCCCCATCATTTCATACAAAGCATCGTAAAGTGGGCGCAAATAGGGGTCGATCTTGCTTTGCAGGTCGCCCGGCAAAAAGCCAAGCTTTTCGCCTGCCTCGATCGCAGGGCGGGTCAGAATGATGCGATTGACATCCCCCGCCCGCAGTGCCTTGACCGCCATAGCGACCGCAAGAAAGGTCTTGCCCGTTCCCGCAGGTCCAACGCCAAGCACGATCGTATTTTTTTGAATGGCTTCCACGTATTTTCTTTGCCCCACGGTCTTTGCCTTCACGGGCTTGCCGCGGCTGGTGAGACAGATGGTGCTGTCGTCAAGCGCTTCCAGCGCCTCTGATTCACCATCCTTCACCATACCGATGATGTATGACACGCGTTGCTCGGGGATCGCCTCGGCACGTTCCGCCTCCTCGCGCAAGCGGTGCAGTGCGGTCGATGCCAAACGGACACCGTCTTCCGTACCCGTGATGACGATCGCATCTCCGTCCCCTTGCGAGCGGTTTTGAATATCCACGCCAAACGCCGCCTCCAGATCGCGCACGTGGGCATCTCCCACACCGAAAATACGCGCTGTGATCTCGCTTTGATCGATCTTAATAACTTCTCTTGCCATACATATCCTTTCAATGATTTACTGTGACCTTGATCTCTGCCGTTTCGGCAATATCCTCCTCACACACCACGGTGCAGATCAACGTAATGCCGTCGGCATCCGCGACGAGCTCCACCGTACGCTCCAGCATACTGCGCCCCACACTGTCCTGTGAGAGCTGTCGCTCCAGCTCGGCATATGCGAGCTCGCATGCCTGTACCCCGTCGCGCACAGCGGGCCGTAGCTCATATTCCGCGACGTCACTGACGATAAATCCGATGGGCAGCTGCCGACCATCAGATAAGGTCCACCAATTCACATTAGTTATTATATCATAACTGTTACCTATATTTCTAGTGTTTTTAAAAAGTTTTCCTCGCTTTGTGAAAAAAAGTAGCGAAATTTCTTTCCCCGTCCTGCCCGTATAGACCTTTTCTTCGTATGCAAAGGGCACATTAACGGTATAGGTGTGAACAGTGCGCGCCAAGACCTGCCCTGCAGCACGGGTGATACGGTAGCCGTGCTTTTCACTGTCGATCACACCGCCCGCCAGGATCTGACCCGCCCTGACGACATCACCCTCGCTCACCAGACACTCCCCCTCAAAAATGAGGGGCAAGGTGATGACACCGTCGCATTTTGCCACAAGATTTGCGGGGGGTGGGACTGCGGCTTGCGGAGCTTCGGCTGTTTCACGAACCTGCACATATGCAACCGTTCCGCGCAGATTGACGGTTGCAAAGGCGATGCGGCCGTCTCCACGGCGGAGCTCGATCGCCACCGCTTCGCGGTCGAGCCTTGGCAAAAAGCTGCCGCACGAAAGGCCTGCGGCAGCAAGCTCCGAAATGATCTCCTCGGTCTCGACCGTTTCGTTTCCCTGCACCTCAACATCCCATACAAAAAGGCGAGACACGAACAAAAGCGACAGGGCTAAAGCAAGGCCGCAAATAAGCCCGGGGCGATGAGAAAGCCTTGCAAAAAAAACGGGAAGCCCACCTCTGTTGACCTCTGTTAGCTTTGGATTCTTTTTTGAAAGGCGCAAAGCGGAAAAAAGTGTGCAGGTAAAGCCGATTTTGCCGTTTTTCTCATACCGTCTGACCCTTTTTGGCGAAATTCCTTCGGCGCGGAGACCCTCAAAAAGAGCAGTTGCATCCTCGGCGTCGACCTCAAAATCCACAAAGCCGAGCAAAAAAAGATCAATTCTCATACGTACCTCGCCCCTTGTCAAAGCCGATCTTGCAGATCAGTCCCTGCACCGTCACGCTTCCTGCTTCAAACACCGTACACAAAAGTCCTATTCCCTCCACCGTCAACGTGACCTTGCCCAAAGAGAGAGAAATGCGATCGGCGCCGTACGAAAGAATTTTTCGGCAGCCGCGCACCGTCAATTCATTCTGCCCCGACATCGAAAGTCCGAATCCGCCCGGCAATGCCTCACGCGGAATGTCCAATCGCTCGCCAAAGCGGGTAAAGAACTCCTTTTTTCGCCGCATAGAAAAAACCGCCTTTTCATAGAATGTACTGCTACCCTATGCAAACAAAAGGAGGTTTAGACCGTGAAACGCCGCTTATCGGGACTTGGCTCCACTGTCTTTTTATTATTCGGATTTTTTCTTCTGCTTCTGCTCCTAACCAATTCCCAAATCGCGATGGACGGTATTCGACAGGGGCTATCGCTTTGTACCGAGACGCTTTTCCCGTCGCTATTCCCTTTTCTTGTGCTATCGGAATTGCTTGTCGCAAGGCGAGCGGGCGAAGTGCTTGGAAAGGTGTTTTTTCACCCCGTTTCGGCACTTTTTGGAGTATCCGGCAGTGGCGCGACAGCACTTTTGCTCGGTATGCTGTGCGGATATCCGGTCGGCACAAGCACTGCCGTAGCGTTATACCGACAAGGGGAGCTTTCAAAAGAAGAGGTGAAACGTCTCATCCTTTTTGCCAACAATCCAAGCTCGGGCTTTCTGATCGGGGCGGTCGGAAAGGCTTTGTTTGGAAACAGCGGTGCCGGGCTTGCACTTTGGCTCATTGCGTGGATATCCGCCGGATTGATCGGTATTTTCCTTCGCATCGTTCTCGGAAAAGTGCCCGAAATAGCCAAAACACCCACAAACGGTATCCAAAAACCGCCATCCGTTTCAGACTTCACGGGTAGTGTGACACGCGGCCTTTATGCACTTCTGCAGGTCTTTGCCTTCGTTCTCTTTTTCACTTGTGTGGCGAGCTGCTTGACGCCTATCCTTTCCATATTACAGCTGCCCGTCGGCGTGAATGTCGCGCTACACGGACTCCTTGAGATCACCTCGGGCATCAGCTGCGCCGTCACGATGCTCTCCCCCGCAGATGCATTTCGTTTTTCTGCATTCTTTGTCGGCTTTGCAGGGCTGTCGGTCTGCTTGCAGCTTTTTTCCATAGCGGAAGATCTGCATCTTCGATTATCTCCCTATCTCCTCGCCAAAGTGGCACAGGGTGGGCTTTGCTTGTTGCTTGCCGATCTCTATTTGCGGATCTTCCAACCCCATTTTGAGTTGACGGAGTGCATAACGACCTTTTCCCAAAACGTCATTCAACAGCGCCAAAGCATCCTTGTCTTGCTTTTTCTTCCGCTTGCCGTTCTTCTGATTTCCGCTTTTCAAAAGCTCGCTTCCCTGAAAAAAGAGAAACGGCTGTTGCGCTAATGCAACAGCCGTTTGTTGTATCATAAAAACTATGTTTTTTCCAACGGGCTCCGTACTATTTTCACCGATTTTCTTTCACGTGTTTTCCCGTTTATTTCACGATTCTCACTGCGTCGAAATCAAAATCCTTCTCAACTACCATATAGAGAGTATGCCAACCGCCGTGAAGGTTCATAGACGTATAGGAAAGGTTTCTTTTTCCATCGTTTTCAGAAGAGCAGTCTATCTGTCCTACGTTTATTCCGTCAATAAATACGGTTGCTTTACCCCTTGCGTATATTTCGACGACCGAGCCCTCGAACGCCAAAAATGCAGTATCACCATCAGCACGAGCACGGTGAATATCACTTTCGAAGCACCCCTTGAAGAGCTTTTGACGATCTACAACATTAGACAAATGATAGTATTTCCAACTTTTAGAGGAATACCGTATGCGTTTGTCGGTATCGTTTATCCATTCAAACGCAGGCGCATTTTCATTGTTGATCCTATCAAATCGAATAACACTGTCTATCTCGTCAAAGCTGCCTGAAAGAGTAAGTGTCTTGCCGTCAAAGCTTTCCACCTTTAATCCCTTCGTCAAGGAAACGGGATTTTCAAGTGTCGCGCCGTCAAGACTATTTTCAAGCGTTACGGTATCAGTACCCTTCATAATGTGAAGATATTCGTATTTGTCGTCATCAGAAGTCATAAAAAACTTGTAATCCAGCGATTCAAGCGTCTCGCCCGAAATGGTTGGGTAGCTTTTGCTTACCTTTGCGTCAAAAACGCTTTTTTTATACTGATTGACCTTGTTGCCAACGCTTTTGAGGTATTCAATTACGCCATGCTCCCAGACGTTGCCTTCACAATAAGGTGCCATTGCATAGACTGTACCGCCACCAATCGTGCACGAGGCATTGAAGAGAACAAATTTTATCACATTTTCAATGGGTGAGAAAGAATCGTCATTCGTACTGTCAAGGGGCTTTGCCGGCAACCAGTTTCCGTCAAACGGACAGATCGCAAGTGATTTTTCAGCGGCAGGGAGCTTTTCGATGCAGCTTTTCAGAACATCTGTTTCAAATCCGAAATATCCCTCGGGCATAGCAAAATCGTCCGAGAATAAGTATCCGAAATAATTCTGTATCATAACAATTTCGGGATTTCTCGATTTCATTATGTCGCGGATCTTTAGGTAATTCACTATTTGGAAATTGTTTTCCATAGAGGGATCTGAGCCGTCATGGGGACCTGCACCATCGGTATAGAAGCCGTAGATCTTGTGCGCGTATCTATCGGCAAGCTCGGTGTAAAGCTCGGTAATGTATGCGTTCCACCTTTCGTTATTGAAGGTTAACGGATTGGCTTGGGAATCAGCTCCACCGACCGTTCTTTGCCCTTCTCCCCAACCGGTTGCGACTCTCTCGGCAGGATCAAAATCGTGTCCGTCGCGAGGGTGAGTGTAGATAATCACCTTAACGCCCTTGGCATTCAGAGCATCAATTATCTCGCCAATCAGATCGCGACGCGGAGTTTCACAGCCACGCCATTTTGCTGTAACCTCGCTTGGATAAAGGGGTATCGTTTTCCAATGCCATGCAGTGAAAATAAGAAACTGAGCACCCGTGGCAGCAACGTCCTCAGCATATCCCTCTACGTCAAATGAATCCACGGTTTCGTTTATATCCCCGGGCTTTCTACCGTCCGAGAACATTGAAATACCGTGAACGTAATGCATAAAAAGTCCGTATTTGTATTTGAAAAAATCAAGTTTGTGTGCGCTCATTGTGAATTGTTCCCTCCTAACATACCGCTTTTAATGATCAGCCAACCGCGCAAAAACGCCTGATTTTATGCGGTTTGTTTCATTATAAATCAAAAAGTTGGTTTGGTCAATACCAAAATGATCTCTCACTTCCATTTTTATCGGCAAGATACGAATTTTTTGCTGTGACAAATTATATTTATTCCCTTCAACGCTGCAAAAAGAGCGCCGCAGCTGCGGCGCTCTTTTTATTTTATGCTCGGGGCTCCGGGGGAATTTCCTCCGGCATACCGATAACGTTTAAAAAGAAAGTGAGCATGCCGCGAGCGGTGATCTTATGCTCTCCCCACGCCGAGCGAAGGGTGTTCATCTCCTGTGTGATACGGGCGGCGATCGGCTCAAAGCGCGCCTCGGAAACAGTCGCCAAATTCACGTACTCGGGCAAAGGCGCTGCCTTGTCGTCGGTCTTGATCGCAAGAGAGAGCGAAAAGCGGTGCTCCTCCCCATTGATCTTGACGGTATCCACAGAAACCTCAAAGCCGTCTATTTTTTTATCAAAGCTACCTTCAAACACGCGGTTATCTTCCCCTTTGTTAAGAGAAAGAACGAATTTGTCTTCACTCTTGTCGGCAGAAAGCGTTCCCGACATACGCAAAACGTTCTCACCGATCGAAGAGAGCTTTTCATAGAGGATCTCCGCATCATAATAACGGAACCCATCCTTCAAAACGCGGTAGGAAAGAACACGTGTTACACCGCCATACTGCAAACGAAGCACGTTTACGTCCTTTTGCGAAAGGTCAACCGAAAGCTCAAAAACCTTTGCGTTGTCGCAGCTGTAGGACAGTGTTGCTTTTTCGATGATTCCGCTGGCACGACCGATCTCACCGTTCATCTGTACGGCAAAGGGCGGCATCGCATCGATCTTGGCGCACAGCTCCTCAATGCTGATATCAGATGCGATAAAGCTTTCCACTTTATCGCTCCACTCGGTCACAACGGTTCCCGTTTTGACCGAGATCACGGCATCCCGAACCGCGGCAAGCTCGCGCAGCTCACGGCAAAAGGTCTTATTCTTGACCGCCTTGGTTCGTGTGTCGCGCAAGGCACGGGAAAGTGCCGTGTTATCCACCTTAACGGCAATATGGATCTTGCCATCCTCCGAATAACGGCTATGGGGCGCATACTCGGTCAGGATCGCTAGAAAATCGTCGGTCAACTCATCAGAAAGAGCCAACACATCGCCGATCGAACCGTAAACCGTGAAAAAGCTGTCTCGCAGCTCAACGACGTCCCCCGCAGTGCTCTCATCGACTTCAGGTCGGGAAAAAGCTGTGTTGCTGTTGTTGCGGAAGATCGAATTCTGAAGGTCACCCGAAAGTGTTCCAAAATTGATACCAAGATCGGTGGAGCCAAGAAACGCAACAGAGGAAACAGCCATCTCCTCGGCAGTAAGATACAAGCACCCGTCGTAGGATTTCCCCCCAACGGTCAAAGCGCCCGAGGCGGTGACTCTTTTTTCTTCTTGATCAAACCAAAGCTTGGCGTTGCCCTTCTCCAGTGGCGTTTGCACAAGATCGGTGCCACCAAAATCAAGTTCAACAGAGCCACCCTCCAGCACCTCAAGAAAAATGTCGATCATCTCGCCGCCAAAGCGACGATCGATTGTTTTTTCTAACGCATTTTTAAAATAATTCAGCGGCTTACTGACCGCCGCACAGCCTGCAAGAGTGCTTCCAAGCAAAAGAAGCGCCAAGAACAAGGAGATCATACGGATCCGGCGTTTCATATTGCCCCTCCCTTCGAGATCATATTGTAAATATTATATGCCAAAACGGCACATTTGTCAACAAAAGTATAAAAAAGAAAAATCGGCGTGAAAATCACGCCGATTTTTCTTTGTCTGCCTGCACGATCAGTGCGGCAGTGGTCTGATCAGCCATATGCCACAAAAGCAAGCCGCCGAGACAAAGTATAGCATAAAGTGTGTTGGTTGCACAAAGTGTCCGAACGTATGCCATCGTCAAATAAACGATCGACAGCGTATCGTTGACATTTGAGAAATTCAAATGCATCGCAATGGGCGTAAAAAACATAAAGGCAATGCAAAGAAGCACCTGTAACACAATAAAGATAACACAAGGGGCAAAGGCCGCATCCAAAATTGCTTTGGCATATTTTTTGAGAGCTCTTTGCTTGCTCTTCTTTTTCAGCAGCACTTCTTTTTTGACAAACAATACACGAAGCAATCCAAGCACCGCACAAAGTGCTCCGATCAGCACCAAAAGCATCCAGATATCGCAAGCTAAATTTATCAGCGCACCCGCGCCTTCCACGACAGATAGTCCGCCGTCCTTTGCAAAAAGGCTCTTTACAACGGAAACCGCTGCATTCCAATCTCCGCCAATACCTCGAATTACGTCATCCACCCCCCGCTGCGCCGTTGTGGTAATGGGCAACGCGAAAAAGCATACGGTAAGCGCCAAAAACACGACCATTGAGAGGATTGCCACGATCTTTGAGCACTTAAAGGAGCTTTTGGTCAAAAATCGATACGGGAAGCAAACGAATTCACGCTCTTTTTGTGCATAGGCGGCAGTGCGCCGAAGTGAGGCAAGCGAAGGCAGCAAGGCACATATCAGAATGCCCATCACGCAGATCGCCTCAAGTGACAGAACAATATGCTGCATTTGCAGATCTGCCGCCGCAAAGCCACCGTCAAAAGAATATCGCAGGCGCAGGATCAGCATACCAAGCAAGGGGGCAAAGGTGGCACCCGTACCCGCGATCAAGGTCAGGTTTACAAAAGAGCGCATACGCAAGATGCGTCCGCCCGTCAAAAGAAGCAGCACGCCCGCAGCTGCAGACAGCAATACAAAAAGAACGAGTAAGATCACGGGCAAGAAAAAGGCAGAGTCAAGCTCGGCGGATCGCCAAAGCATCGGCGATACGGTCTTGAAAACGGTGATGGATTCCCCCATCGTCAGCTCCATAATTTCACCAACCGTATTGGTTTCATAGGAAAGCCCTGTCAGTCGCTCCATAAATCGGTGCAGATGCATACTCCCCGAAGCGGAATAATAAAACAGCGCATCATAAAGAAGGATAAACGTGTCAAAGAACAAGTATGCAAGCGGCAAAAGCAAGGCAATACTCTGCCAAAGCACCATTTTAACAGAAAGAACAGGACGACGCGCCTTTTTTACGGGTTCAGAAGAAACCGCGGTGGGTGACGGTGTCGCCACTGTATCGGGAGTCATTTTTTCGCCGCAATGAGAGCAGACCTGCCCCTTGCATTCGGTG
Source organism: Clostridia bacterium (assembly GCA_017625065.1). GTDB lineage: Bacteria > Bacillota > Clostridia > Oscillospirales > CAG-272 > Firm-07. The sequence continues at coordinate 29,661 of JAGALS010000010.1, forward strand.
CCGCAGCTTTTACAGATCACGCACGATCCCCCTCCTTTCTGTCGCTTTTGAGCTATACACAATCATTATATAGATAAAAACTGTTTTTGTCAAGAGAAAAGCGCCTCTAAATGAAGCTGTTAATCGGATTCGTCGACCTTCTTCGTCGCCTACGGCGACGGGACAAGTTGAAAAAGCATATTGCAAATTTTGCAGAGATTTTATTCAACTTGTCATCGCTCCTATCGAAAAACAAATGCATAAACAAAAGCGGAGCCCGATTGGACTCCGCTTTTGTTTATGGAGCTGCTAATCGGATTCGGACCGATGACCTCGTCATTACCAATGACGTGCTCTACCGACTGAGCTATAGCAGCATTGCAATTTCGCAACGTCGCTATTATAACAAAAAGAGCCCTCGTTGTCAAGTGCTTTTTCGAAAATATTTTACTTTTTTTGTTTTTTGCGAATTTTTTGTGTTTTTTTATGAAAATGACGAAAAATACACGCCGCCGCTTGGTTGACAATCCGACAAATATATGTTATACTAAAATTTAATGATTAAATTCATCATTTTGATGGAATGCGGAGGTCTGAACTATGATCGAACAACGTGAGCTGCCCAAAACCTACGCCCCCGGCGAGTTTGAGGAGCGCATTTATAAAAATTGGTGCGAAAAAGGCTATTTTACGCCCAAGATCGACAAGAAGAAAAAGCCCTTTACCATTGTAATGCCCCCACCCAATATCACGGGTCAGCTGCATATGGGACACGCCTTGGACAACACGCTGCAGGATATCCTCATCCGCTATAAGCGTATGAGCGGCTTCTGCGCGCTTTGGCTCCCCGGCACCGACCACGCCTCAATCGCAACCGAGGCAAAGGTGGTTGAGGCAATGCGTAAAGAGGGGCTGACCAAGGACGACGTAGGCCGCGAGGGATTCCTGAAGCGCACGTGGGAATGGAAGGAGCAATACGGCGGACGTATCGTTTCTCAGCTCAAGCGCATGGGCTCCTCCTGTGATTGGTCGCGCGAGCGCTTTACCATGGACGAGGGCTGCTCCGAGGCCGTAAAGGATGTTTTTGTCCGCCTTTATGACAAGGGCCTGATTTATCGCGGCAACCGTATGGTCAACTGGTGCCCTACCTGTATGACCTCCATTTCGGATGCCGAGGTCGAATACGAGGATAAGCCCGGCAATTTCTATCATCTGCTCTATCCCGTCAAGGAAACGGGCGAAATGCTGGAGCTTGCCACCACCCGTCCTGAAACGATGCTGGGCGATACCGCCGTTGCCATCAATGCCGAGGACGAGCGCTACAAGCACCTGCACGGCTGCCACGTGATCCTGCCCCTTATCAATAAAGAAATTCCGATCGTATGCGACGAGCACGCCGATATGACCAAGGGTACGGGCGTGGTGAAGATCACCCCCGCGCACGACCCCAACGACTATGATGTCGGTCAGCGCCACAACCTCCCGATGGTGCGCATCTTCACCTATAACGGCAAGATGACCGGTGCCGAGGATAAGGCTGCTGCCGACAAGCTCTTTGAGCGCGGCACCGCCGCCGTTGGCGAGCCCGAGGTGCTGGATTGCGGCAAGTACGCCGGCATGACCACGACCGAGGCGCGCAAGGCGATCCTTGCAGACCTGGAAGCGGTTGGCGCGCTCAAGGAGATCGAGCCCCTTGCACACAACGTGGGCACCTGCTACCGCTGCCATCAGGTGATCGAGCCGATGGTCTCCAAGCAGTGGTTCGTCAAAATGGAGCCCCTTGCAAAGCCCGCTATCGCCGCTGTGCGCGAGGGTCGTACGAAATTCGTTCCCGAGCGCTTTGAGAAAAATTATTTTCACTGGATGGAAAATATCCGTGACTGGTGCATCTCCCGTCAGCTGTGGTGGGGTCACCGCATTCCCGCCTTCTACTGTGATGACTGCGACGAGGTGGTCGTCACCAAGGAAGCAAGCGCGCTTTGCCCCAAGTGCGGCAAAGAGATGCGCCAGGATCCCGATACGCTTGACACCTGGTTCTCCTCGGCACTCTGGCCCTTCTCGACACTTGGTTGGCCCCAAAAGACCGAGGATCTGGACTTCTTCTATCCCACCAACACCCTTGTCACAGGTTACGATATCATCACCTTCTGGGTCTCGCGTATGATCTTCTCCGCGCTGGAATACACCGGCACCGAGCCCTTTGACACGGTGCTGATCCACGGCCTTGTGCGCGATGCGAAGGGTCGCAAGATGTCCAAGTCTCTTGGAAACGGCATCGATCCCCTGCAGATCATCGACCAATACGGTGCGGACGCGCTGCGCTTTGCGCTTGCCACGGGCAACTCCCCCGGAAACGATATGCGATTTTCGGATGAGAAGATCGAGGCGGCACGCAACTTCGCCAACAAGCTGTGGAACGCATCCCGCTTCGTGCGTATGAATCTGACCATTGACAAGTTCGCTCTGCCTGCTCTTGATCAACTGGCACCCGAGGATAAGTGGATCCTGACCGCCTTCAATAACACCGTCGCAGGTGTGCGCAACGCGCTTGACAACTACGAGCTCGGTATTGCCCTTTCCACCCTTTACGACTTCGTTTGGGACGTGTTCTGTGATTGGTACATCGAGCTTTCCAAGGCACGCCTTTCCGAAAAGGATACCGACGGAAATCTGGTGGCACAGAACGTGATCGCCTACGTGTTGGACGGCATTCTGAAGCTCCTGCATCCCTTTATGCCTTTCATCACCGAGGAGATCTATCAGTCTCTGCCTCACGATTGTGAAAGCATTATGATCACCGAGTACCCTGCGGTACAGTCTGCTCTAGACTTCAGCAATGAAGCCGTTAGTATGGAGCGCGTCATTGCCGCCATTCGCGCCATCCGCGCAAGACGTAACGAAATGAACGTTCCCCCTTCCCGCAAGGCGAAGATCTACATTGAAACGCGCTATGCCGACAGCTTCGGCAACGGCACAGAGGCGTTCTTCAAGCGTCTTGCATCGGCTTCCGAGATCGCTGTTGCCGAACACTTTGACAGCAGCGCCCTTTCGGTGGATGACGCCGTGCAGATCGTGACCGATTCAGCAACGATCTACCTGCCCCTTTCCGATCTGATCGATCTGGAAAAGGAAAAAGCACGCCTTTCTGCCGAGCTTGCCCGTCTTGACGGCGAGATCGAGCGCGCGAACAAGAAGCTTTCCAACGAAAGCTTTACCGCGAAAGCCCCTGCCGCTGTGGTCGAGGGTGAGCGCGCAAAACTTGCAAAATACATTGAAAACCGTGCCGGCGTTGCGGCAGCACTTGCCAAGCTCGGCTGATAAGAAACGAAGACCTGCGCTTTTCCGCTTGGAAATGCGCAGGTCTTTTTATTTTTTAACTTTGGAAGAGTTCAGATCCTTTTCGGCAGGATCGTCAATGAGCTTCCCCGTTTCGGAAAAACGCGACCCGTGGCAGGGGCAATCCCAGCTTCGCTCCTGCTCGTTCCACCTTAGCGCACACCCAAGATGCGGACAACGGGGTGCTGTCGGTCTGATATAATGCATCAACACAGAACCTGCGTTGCGGGCAAGCGCACCCTTTGCCATTGGACGTGACGGGTCAAAAATTTCGGCATACGGGTTTGATCTTTCTAAAATCTGATCACGCAGCAGCATTGCCGCCACCATTGCCGAGGTCATGCCCCATTTTCCAAACCCCGTCGCCACATAAAGGTGATCGCTGTGCTTTGTATAACGTCCGATATAAGGAATACGGTCCAAGCTCATACAGTCCTGCGCGGCAAAGCGATATGCCACGCGGCCGCCGGGATAGTATTCCCCTGCCAAGTCGGCAAGCTCCTTGTATCCGCCGCCCTTCACCCCCGTGCGATGTCCTGCACCGCCAAGTAGCAAGCAATCCGCAAAAGCGCGAATCGAAACGCCTTCTCCCTCGCCATCCGCATACATCGCATCCGGCATTTTGACACCCGTCAAGCCCAAAACGTAAGATCTACTTTGATATAGCTTCAACGGAAAGCCGCCCCGAAAGCGCAAGAAGGGATAATGAGTGGCAACCACGGTGCTTTTTGCCGCAATGCGTTTTCCGTCACAAGTTATAGCTCCATCCTCAAAAAGTGCCATAACGGGTGTGTTTTCGTGAATGCGAAGCCCTTTTGAAAGTGCCGCAAGAAAGCGTAAGGGGTGAAACTGCGCTTGGTCGGGATAACAGATCGCACCCGCCGTTTCAAACGGTAAATGCAGGTCTTGCTCAAAGCGCGTACGAGCACCGATCGCGGTGAGTGCCGCCAGCTCCTTGCCAAGCGCTCTGTGCCCCTGCTTTGCATAGGCATAAAAATCCTTATTTTCGAAATTACAATCAGTTTTCGTTACCATATCGCGGTATTTTTCAAGGGCTGCAAGGTTCGCTTCATAAAAGCCGCGCGCCACATCTTTGCCATAGCGTTTCAGGATATCGGCATAAATAAAACTGTGCCCGACCGTGATCTTCGCCGTTGTATTCCCCGTCTGACCGCTGCAAAGTCGCTCTGCTTCCAGCAGCAACACGTCAACGCCAGCTTCTTTCAGCAAAGCCGCGGTCAATATCCCCGCAATACCGCCGCCGATCACCAGAACATCGGCTTTTGTATCTTCTTGTAAGGCTTCAAATCGCGGCATATCGCAGCTCGCCGCAAAAATTGATCTCATATCTATCACCACCGTGTTTAGTTTGCTCCGCACGCTGAAATTTATGCTTGATCCATCGTGGCAATCACGGCAAAAACGAGCAAGGAAAATTTTATTTTAAAAATTATCAAAAATCGCAAAAACCCTCTTGATTTTTGCATTTTGATGTGTTATAATAGTCCCGTTGCACGCCGGTGTGATGGAATTGGCAGACGTGCTGGACTCAAAATCCAGTGGTAGCGATACCGTATCGGTTCGACCCCGATCACCGGCACCACAAAAAAAGACACCCTTCGGGGTGTCTTTTTTCTCTTCTAATGCTTTATGTTATTGGCAAAATGCACAATCAAGCATTAAAGAATTGTGTTAAAAAAGAGAAAAATAACAATTTGCTTGAAGTAAATAAAAAATTTAGTATAATTAATGTATAATACAAATTTTGCTAGGAGGACCCAAAATGAAGAAACTCAAATTTGCTTTGCTGATCGGTATGATCCTGCTTGCACTCTTCGCGCTTATGGCTTGTAACGAGGAATGCACACACGCAAGCTGTACCGTAACAAGCGCAGGAAACGGTCAGCACACCGTCGCGTGCGATACCTGCGACTATGAAACAACAGAAAGCTGCACCGGCGGCAAGGCGACCTGCCAGTCGGGTGCTATTTGCGAGAAGTGTGACACCGCATACGGCGAAGCCGATGCAAATGCTCACACCTTTGTGAACGGTGCTTGCACCGTTGAAGGGTGCGACGTGACCTGCACCCATACTTGGGTCAACGGTGCCTGCACCGTTGAGGGCTGCGACGCGACCTGCGACCACGCGGGCAAACTCAGCACGACCAGCATCGGCAATGGACAGCACAAGATCGAATGTAGCGTGTGCGACTATGCCCTCACCGAGGGCTGCACCGGCGGTGCGGCAACCTGCAAAAAAGGCCCGATCTGCACAGAATGTCATACCGAATACGGTGCAGCCGATCCCGATGCGCATGATTGGAACGCCACAACGGGCGAATGCGATACCGAGGGTTGTATCGTCATCTGCCAGCACATCGGTCAAACCACTGTGACAAACGTCAGCAAGGGACAGCATAAGATCACCTGCTCTGTCTGCGGACACGAAAAAATACAAGGCTGCACGGGTGGTACGGCGAACTGCCAAAGCGGCCCGATCTGTGAAAACTGCCACACCGAATACAGCACGCCCGACGCGAATGCACACATCTGGGATGCCACAACGGGCATATGTGGCGTAACCGGTTGTAACACGCCTTGCAACCACAATTACACCGTCAGCGACAACAACGTTGACGATAACCTGCACACAAAAACTTGCAACATCTGTCAGCACACGACCACCGAAAGCTGCTCGGGGGGCTCTGCCACCTGTGAAGCGCGCGCGATCTGCGAAAAATGCGGTGCCGCGCACGGTGAGCTTTTGCCGACAGACACGAAATATAAATACGTTGTGGTCATCGGCGTGGACGGCGGCGGAACCTTCTTTAACCAAACATCAACACCCAATATCGACAAGATCTTCGCAAACGGCGCTGTTTCTTACGACACGCTCACCTCCAACCCATCGATCAGTGCGCAAAGCTGGGGTTCGCTGTTCCACGGCGTGACACCCGAATTCCACGGTCTGAACAACACCAATACCGGCAACACTCCGTATCCTGTCGACTCTCCCTACCCCAGCTTCTTCCGCGTGATTAGAGAAAACGATCAAAATGCGGTGCTGGCTTCCTTCAGCCATTGGAAGAATATTAATGTCGGCATCATTGAGGACGGTCTTGGCGTATACAAGTACGGTGGCGTAGCCGATGAAGAGCTGACCAATCAGATCCTTCTCTACCTTGACACCACAAGCCCCACGACTATGTTCGTACAGTTTGACGAGGTAGACGGCGCGGGACACGGAAACGGATACGGCTCTGCCAAGCATCTTGAAACGATCACCAGAATTGACGGCTATATCGGTCAAATTTACGATGCATATGTCAACAAAGGCATCATTGATGAAACCTTGTTCATCGTGACTGCCGACCACGGCGGGACTCCCGGAGGAAGCCACGGCGGTTGGACCGATGCTGAAAAGCACATTATGTTCGCGGCAGCGGGCAGAACAGTCAAGAAGGGCGGCACCATCCAGGATGCCCAGATCCGCGATACCGCCGCTATCGTACTACACGCCCTTGGATACGAAGATCAGCAGCCCAAGACCTGGACGGCATACGTTCCCGGCGACCTGTTCGTCGGTGTTAATGCCACCGATCGTCCTATTCATTTCACACCTGTTGACCCCGACTCCGATCGCTATCACGAAACCGTGCCCACCCCCTCGACAGATAGCGGCAAGCACGTGACCGATTTTGTGGATAACAATCTTTCGGTTTACCTGCCCTTTGACGGAAACGCCAACGATCAGTGCGGTAATACGACAACAACCACGACCGGCAAACTATATTTCATCGAAAACGGTTATTACGGCAACGCTGTTCGGCTGGATGAGGGTTACGTCACCTTGCAAGATTATGTTTTGAAGAAACAGAGCTTCACGGTCTCTATGTGGATCCATTCACAGGTCCAGGGCGGCGACCCCGTTCTCTTCTCCAATGCGGATTGGAAAGACGGCTATCAACCCGGATTGACTGTGGCAATGAACGTGGGCAAAAATATCATTCGAACGAATATCGGTACTACCGATAACAGACATCGTATTGATGCAACTTTGCCTTCGGATTATCGAACAGGTTGGATGCATTTGACCGTTTCGTTCGACCGCGAAAACAATCAGATCATTTACTACATTGACTTTGGAGCACCTCTTGTCAAATCGTACAATATAGCCGAAATGAGCTTTGAGGGCATCTTGAACGGTCTTAACATCGGTCAGGATGGCAACGGTACTTACGCCTCCAGTTTGACTGCCGCGATGGATGAGTTTATGATTTTTGAAGGCGCATTCACGACTGAAGATAACATCAATCTTGCCAAATATTACAAAAACAAGCTGAATGGTTCAGACTTCCCCGTCGGAACACAGCCGACCGCAACGCCCGAAGCAGGCAGCGACGGTTATATCACGAACGTTGTTGACAAAGAATTGTCGGCGTATCTGACCTTTGACGAAACCGTTGCTGATGCAACAAGCCAGCAGACCACGACCGCAAACGGCACGATCACCTATGAGGATGCTGTGTTCGGCAAGGGTGCCGTGCTGGATGAAGGATACGTCACGATCAATAATTACACCATGGGTAAGGACAGCTTTACCTTGTCCTTCTTCATCAAGCTGAACGACTTTGCGGGCGACCCCGCTATTGTGGGCAATGAGAATTGGGCTAGCGGTAAAACTCCCGGCTTTTTGTTATACTTCGAGGGGAATTTCATTGGATTTAACGCGGCTGACGGCAGCAACCGTATGGAAAAGCGAACCACACTGCCTTATGATTATCAATCCGCTTGGACGCACGTTTTGCTTTCTGTTGACCGTCAAACAAACGTTGTAAAGATCTCGTATAACTTTGAGGAATTTGTCGTTTACGATATTCCCGCAGAACTTCAAGACGATGCTTTTGACAACCCCTCATATTCTCTCAACATTGGTTGTGATGGATCGACCACTTACAATCCCAAGCTGAAAGCAACCATGGATGAATTTATGATATTTGACGGTGTCTTTACCGATGGAGATCTTGCGGCTCTTGCAAACTATTACGGCGTCACCGCGTAATCATTCAAAAACGCGAGCGTGATCGCTCGCACCCCTGCCCTCCCGAAGCGCGCTTCGGGAGGGCTTTTCCTTTATTTCATAACAGTTTCACCCCCTTTCGCATAAACTACCCTTGAACGAAAGGAGGTACAGACCGTGGATGGAAACACAATAAATCCAAATCAATCGGGAACCGGCTTTTTGGTAGTGCAAGTGACAACCGCAAATACCGCGATCCCCTTAGCGAACGCCGCCGTGACCCTGCGAGAAAGCGAGGGCGGACGCGTTCTTTACGAGCTGCGCTCGGGTAACGACGGGCGCACTGAGCGTGTCGGGCTGCCCGCGCCGCCGCGTGCCGAGTCGATGCGCCCATCGGCACAGCGCCCATACGCTATGTATAACATTGAAGTAAAGCTAGACAACTACGAGAACGCCTTTTATCAGAACGTGCCCGTTTTTGACGGCATTACCGCGATCCAACAAGCAAATCTTGTGCCCGTGCCCGAAAATGGATATCCAAGCCCCTTCACCCTGAACGACGGACAAAGGTTTGAGGGCGAAGAACCGCAGCTTTGGAGGGGGTGAGCAGATGCCAAACGGAACACCGACCATACCCGAAAATATCACCGTACATCTGGGGCGACCCGAGCAGAACGCGCGCAACGTTACCCTACCTTTTTTGGATTACGTCGCAAACGTCGCATCCAGCGAGATCTACCCCACTTGGCCCGAAAACGCCATTCGCGCCAATATGTATGCGCAGATCTCCTTTGCCCTCAACCGCATCTATACCGAATACTACCGCGCACGTGGATATGATTTCGATATTACCAGCTCCACGTCGATCGATCAATCCTTCGTGGAAGGACGGGATATTTTTGATAATATCCGCGAGCTTGCGGGCGAGCTGTTTGACAACTATATCAGACGGCAAGGCAGCGTTGAGCCGTTGTTTGCCGTTTACTGCGATGGGCGACGCGTCACGTGCGACGGGCTTTCACAATGGGGCACGGTCGAGCTTGCCGAGCAAGGGATGACGCCCTATGAGATCCTGACCTACTATTATGGCGATAACATTGACATCGTGCAGGACGCGCCCATCGCCAACACCGAGGAAAGCGCGCCCGTGGTGCCCTTGACGATTGGCTCGGTCAACGATCAGGTACGCGTCGCGCAGATACGCCTCAACCGTATCTCCAAAAACTATCCCTCGATCCCGAAGATCGCGCAGACGGACGGCATCTTTTTGCAGGATACCGAGGCAGCCGTCAGGCGCTTTCAGGAGATCTTTGGACTCACCGCGGACGGCATCATCGGCAAGTCGACCTGGTATTATATCCGCCGCATCTACAACGGCGTGAAGCGCCTCAACGAGATCGATTCCGAGGGCGTGACCATTGAGGAGGTCACACAGCAATATCCCGGTGTGTTGCGCGAGGGCGACAGCGGTACGGGCGTTGCCAATCTGCAATACTATCTGAACTATCTTTCGGGCTTTTACGATAGCATTCCGCCCGTGAATATCGACGGCAGCTTCGGCCCTTCCACGCGTGCCGCGGTCATCGACCTGCAAAACACCTTCGGGCTTGTTGCGGACGGCATTGTGGGGCCACTCACGTGGAAGGCGCTTTACGATGCCTATCTCGGCATTGTTTCCACCGTTCCCATCGAGTACTCGGAGGGCAACGTGATCCCCTTCCAGGGCGTGATTTTGCGGCTTGGGAGCGATTCGGACACGGTGCGAGTACTGCAGGAGTACCTGAATTACGTGGCGCGCTCCTTCCCCTCTATTCCGACAGTCAGCGTGACGGGCTATTTCGGGCCGCGCACAAGAGAGTCTGTCATCGCTTTTCAAGAGGTGGCGGGCTTACCCGTCAACGGGCAGGTCTCGGCGATCACGTGGAATGCCCTCACCAGCCTTTACAGCGACCTGTATAACGGACAAATTTTGGGCGAGGGACAATATCCCGGCTTTGAAACGGGGGTGTAACGATGGCAAATCAAAACGAGCAAGAGGCGATCCGCAATCTGCAACGCTATTTGCGGCATCTTTCCTATTTCAACGACGAGATCGTTGAGGTTCCCATAGACGGTATTTTCGGCAGCAACACCGAGGAGGCGCTCCGCGCCTTTCAGGAGATGGAGGGCTTGCCGACAACGGGCAGAGCCGATCAGGCAACGTGGGAGAGATTGTTTGAGGTCTACACCGATTCGATCACGTCAAAGCAGCCGCCGCGGCAGATCGGGCACTTTCCCCAGATCCCCGAGGATTATACCGTTGAGGTGGGCGAGGTGCAGTTTTTGGTGAATATCATTCAAAACGCCTTGCAAGAACTTTCCGCCGTCTACGACGGCATCGGCGAAGTGCCGCAAACGGGTGAATACGACGCCGCCACCGCGGATGCGGTGCGAGCGTTTCAAGAGGCAAACGGACTTCCGCCCACGGGCGCTGTCGACCGCACCACCTGGAACGCCATCGCCGACGCGTATAACAGAAACTTTAATAATCCATATTTAAGGCGTTAAATCTATTTTCAAGCACCATCCAATACAAATAAGAGAAAACGCCCCCGACCGTTGTCGGGGGCGTAAGCTTTTATAAGAGTGATTTTACCAAATCACAATATTGTTTTGTTCACCGTAGTGCCAATAGTTCCCTGTCTGTGCGGGCGGGTTTGCGGAGTAGTAATAGCGGGTAGCCTTTTCTAAACCGCTATTACGCCAGGAAGAATCGATAGACATCAGACTCCAATCATGGGCACTACCACCGTAATAAACAGTGGTTAATCCATCGCAACCATAAAACGCCGAGTAGATTTTCGTTACAACCTTAGGGATTGTGATCGACGTCAATCCACTGCAATACCAGAACGCATAATCCCCGATTGTTGTCACGCTACCATCTGTGGGGATCACACTGTTTTTACAGCCAAGCACAAGTATTTTGCTCGCGGTTCTTATCAAACAATTTCCTGCGCTGTGATAAACAGTATTACCGCCTTCAACGGTAATGCTTTCCAAACCGCTACAACCTAAGAACGCTACTTTGCTAATGTTCGTTACGCTCGACGGGATCTTGATCGACGTCAGCCCGCTGCAACCGCTGAACGCATTACTACCAATGCCCATCACGCCACCGTCTGTTGGAATCACACTGCTTTTACAGCCAAGCACAAGTGTTTTGCTTGCGGTTTCTATCAAACAATTTCCTGCGCTGTGATAAACAGTATTACCGCTTTCAACGGTGATACTTCCCACTCCGCTACAATAGGAGAACGCATCATCACCTATGCTCGTCACACTTGATGGGATCTTAATCGACGTCAATCCGCCACAATTATAGAACGCAACCTCACCAATACTCGTCACGTTCGACGGAATTTCCAGTGAAGTGATTTTATTTCTATTTAGATACAAATCCTCGGCATAATATAATGGGTTTGCCCAATAAGAAGCAGACACAGAAGAAAGAAAGTTGATTTTGCACCAAGCTACAAGATCAGTAATATAAACTGCCGTCAATCCACTGCATTCATAAAACGCCATAGCGCCGATGCTCGTCACGCTTGCCGGAATCATAACGGATGCGAGGCTACTACATTCATAAAACGCCTCATCGCCGATGCTCGTCACGCTTTCCGGAATCACAACGGATGCGAGGCTACTACATTCATAAAACACCCTTTCGCCTATGCGCGTCATACCATTAGGAATCGTGATAGATGTCAAACTCTTACATTTGTAGAACGCATAATCTCCGATATAAGTCAACTTTTTAGGCATAACGATTGTTTCTAAGGAATTGCAGTTGTAAAAGGCATTACTACCTAAATTCTCAATTCCCTCACACAGAATCAAGGTGCGGATCATGGTCATATCCTTAAAAGCATCTTTTCCTATCGCTTTCACGGGAAAAGAATTTAGATAACAGGGTACGATTACAACCGTAGCAGTTTCGTCACTAAAACCTGTAATCGTAGCCTCTCCGCAATTGACTGTGTAAGTGAACTGATTGGAATCAATCTCCACCCTTTTTGCGTAAATTGAACCGCCTTGCGGAAAACTTGTATCCGCTGTTAAAGGTGTTTGAAAATCATCATCCACAAACCAACCGTAAAAATAATTCTTCGAATTTATATATTGTGGCTTTTCCGGAGCAGTAATTTTATACCCCTCCTCTTTATTGATGGTCAGCGTTTCAGAGAGCAAACCATCTATATAAACACTAACAGTAGCAATATTTGCTGTTTCAGAGTTTTCATCGTTAGAGTTTATGCCATCAATTCCATCGCTATAGTTCTCCTCGCACTTGTCGCAAAGTGAGTTGTCGTCTGCGTCGCGGTGCTGGCAGACGGGCGAAGCAGACACGTCAACACCATCGGTGTAGCTTTCGCTACATTTATCGCACTTGCCATCATCGTCCGCGTCGCGGTGCTGACATACGGTAAGGGCTTCGCTACTCGGTGTGTCGCTCTCGTCGCAAGCAACAAGCGCAAGCAGACACAAAAGGCAAAGGAATACCGAAAGCAACACAAAAACTCTTTTTTTCATTTTCTTTTCCTCCTAAAATAAAAAAGTGCGTGACCAATAAAAGCCACGCACCGAAAAATGCACAGCTCCGATTGCTGCCACACAACTTTTCGACACTTACAATAAAGCATGCGAAAATAGAGCATGCATTTTTACCATAGTAAAAACACATACTTTATTGCAAAATGTCGATATTTAGTTGTGTGGCAAAGTTATTGTATCACAAAATTTGCCATTTGTAAACAGAAAAAACAAATTTGATAAAAACAAATACTTAATAAAAGCAAGATTTTTAAAGATAATACCCTGCTAAATTACAATAATCGGTCGTAATCGGTTGTGATAATTCATTTTTGACTTTGTTTGACTTTGACTTTGTTTGACTTTCGCGTTATAATGAAATCACAAAGGTCAAAGAAGGTCAAAAGGAGGGCTAAATGATGCTTACCGACCAAATTGCAAAAATGATCGAAGCTATGCTGGAGGAAGGTGGCGGCGCGCTGGAGCTGCAGCGCAACGAGATGGCAACGCGCCTTGGATGCGTGCCCAGCCAAATCAGCTACGTCATCACTTCCCGCTTTACCCCCGAACGGGGCTATATCATCGAATCACGCCGCGGCGGCGGCGGATGCATCCGCATCGTGCGAAAGCAGATGCACCGCGACGAATATCTGATGCACTTTTTCTATGCCGTGGGCGAGCAGATCGAGGAAAATGAAGCAAAAGCATACCTGCGCAATCTGCTTGACCAAGAGATCATCACAAAACGGGAAGCAACCATCATCAGCAACGCGATCTCCACCGCGGCGCTGCAAAACGTGACACCCGAGGGCAGAAATACTGTGCGCGCACAGATATTCCGACACATTCTTCTGTCCTTGATGCAATAAAATAAAGAAGGGGTGATCCTTTATGAAATGTGAAAATTGCAAAAACAACGATGCAACCTTTTTTTACGAAGAAACAATAAACGGACAAAGCCGTTCGGTGCGGCTCTGCGCTGAATGCGCAACAAAAATGAAGGCGGGCGAGAAGCTTTTTGCCGAGCAGGGCGATGCCTTCTCCTTCCCTTCCTTCACACAGCTCCACAACAACTTTTTGGACGGTCTGTTCGGCATTACCGCGCCGAACACGAAGGGAACGGCAAAAAGCTGCCCCGGGTGCGGTGCAACTTGGAACGATCTCTTGAAATCAAGCAAGGCGTTTTGCCCCGAATGCTACACCACCTTTTTGGAAGAACTACGCCCCACCCTGCGCTCCCTGCACGGCAACGTGACACACACGGGGCGCGCGCCGGCAGGTCGTCGGGCGCAAAAGGAAAAGCGCGACCGCCTCGCCTCGCTCAAGGCGCAGCTTGGTGAAGCGATCAAAGCAGAAAATTTTGAAGAAGCCGCGAAGCTGCGCGATGAGATCCGCGGACTGGAAAAGGAGTGAGAATATGGCTTGGTATCAGGTAAAAGGAAACGATTCGGATACGGTATTCTCTTCCCGTATCCGCTTTGCCCGCAATCTGACGGGCTATCGCTTTGAGGCAGGGCTTTCGACAAAGGACGCCGAGGAGATCATCTCCCGTATTGAAGGTGCGCTTGGCGACGAGTATATCAAGACCGATATGTGCGGACTTTCCGCATTGCAGGCGCAGTCGCTTGTTGAGCAGCATCTGATCAGCCGCGATTTCGCAAGCAAAAAGACGCCCCACGCACTCTTTCGCAACGACAACAAAAGCCTTTCAGTCATGGCTCTGGAGGAGGACCACATCCGCCTGCAATGTATTCTGCCGGGGCTTTCGTTGCGCGACGCCTACCGCTTCGCCTGCGAGTGCGACGACAAACTGGACAGCGCGCTGGAGCTGGCGTATGACGAATCTCTTGGATATCTGACGCATTGCCCCACCAATCTCGGCACGGGCATGCGCGCGTCGGTCATGCTGTTTTTGCCTGCTTTAAAGGCGGCAAATATGATCGCCTCGCTTGCCCATCAGCTCTCCAAGATCGGGCTCACGATGCGCGGCCTTTACGGCGAAGGCTCCGAGCCGCACGGATGCCTGTATCAGGTCTCCAATCAAGTGACGCTTGGCGCTTCGGAGGAGGATATCCTGCATAAATTAGAGGAAGCCGTACAAAGTATTATTGAAAAGGAGCGCAAGCTCCGTCAACAGCTCAGCGGTGAGGCGGCAGAACGCCGCGCAGACCGCATCCACCGCGCCGAGGGCACGCTGCGCTACGCAAGTATGCTCTCCTCCGAGGAATTTTTCTCGATCTACGCCGATCTCAAGCTCGGTATTGCGCTGGGACTCATCGATTCGATCTCGGACGAGACCTTGAATACCCTGCTGATCAACGTGCTGCCCGCAACGCTGACGCAAAATGCACCTTCCGCCCCCAAAAGCGGCGCAGAGCGTGACAGACAGCGAGCTGCGTTCATCAAACAAGCACTGGAGGTAAGTAAATGAACAGCCGTTTTACACAAAAAGCACAAAATACACTCAACAATTCCCTGCGCTTTGCCGCTGAAATGGGACACACCTACATCGGCTCGGAGCATCTTTTGCTTGCGCTCGTTGCCGAAGCCGACAGTGTTGCATCGAAGCTCCTCACCGCACGCGGTATGAGCGTGGAAAAGCTGAAAAACGCCATTGAGGCGGCATCGGGACTCGGCTCGGGCAGCTCGGTTTCCCCTGCCGATATGACGCCGCGCACCAAGCGCATCATTGAGGGCTCTGCTATGGAAGCCCATCGCGGCGGACAAGGCTATATCGGTACCGAGCATCTGCTGCTTTCCCTACTGAACGAGCGCGACTCGGTCGGCGTGCAGATCTTGGAGCACCTGGGCGTTTCCACGCCCGATCTGCGCCAGGAGCTGCTCAATCTGCTTGGCGGCGCCACCGGTAGCGCCTCTGACGGGAAGCACGCCACAGCAGGGCGCGCAAATGAACAAAAAAGCACCCTTTCGGGCGCACCTACACTTGCAAGCTACGGTCGTGACCTCACGGCTATGGCGCGTGAGGGCAAGATCGATCCCATCATTGGTCGTGACAAAGAAACCGAGCGCGTGATCCAGATCCTATCGCGCCGCCAAAAGAATAACCCGTGTCTCATCGGCGAGCCGGGTGTTGGCAAGACCGCCGTAGTCGAAGGCTTAGCGCAAAAGATCGTTGAGGGCGCAGTACCCGAAACCTTGAAGGATAAGATCATCGTCACCTTGGACGTGGCGAGTATGGTCGCGGGCGCAAAATACCGCGGCGAGTTCGAGGAGCGCCTGAAAAGCGTGATGGAGGAGGTCGTTAAGAACCCCTCGATCATCCTGTTTATCGACGAGATCCACACCATCGTGGGCGCTGGTGCCGCCGAGGGTGCGGTGGATGCCGCCAATATCATCAAGCCCGCCTTGGCGCGCGGCGAGATGCAGGTGATCGGCGCCACCACCATTCAGGAATATCGTAAGCACATCGAAAAGGACGCGGCATTGGAGCGCCGTTTTCAGTCGGTCACGGTTGGCGAGCCCTCTGCCGAGGAATCGATCCTGATCTTGAAGGGCTTGCGTGACAAATACGAGGCCCATCACAAATTAAAAATTTCCGATGAAGCCATCGACGCCGCCGTCAACCTTTCCAAGCGCTATATCGCCGACCGCTTTTTGCCCGACAAGGCGATCGACCTCTTGGACGAGGCGGCATCCCGTCTGCGCATTTCGGCGCATACTTCCCCGCCAGATCTCAAAGAAACCGAAGATCAGCTGACCGCGCTCTCCCACGAAAAGGAAGAAGCGATCTCGGCACAGGATTTTGAACGTGCCGCCGCCTTGCGCGATCAAGAAAAGGCCTTGCGCGAGTCCTATGAGAAGGCGAAAAAAGATTGGGAAAGCTCTGTTGGCGATAAGCAGCTGACGGTTGGTGAGACTGATATTGCCGACGTCGTCACGCAATGGACAGGCATCCCCGTCAGCCGCCTTCTGGAAGAAGAAAGCGAACGCCTGCTGCATCTGGACGAGCTGCTGCATCAGCGCGTGATCGGTCAGGACGCGGCCGTTGAGGCGGTGGCGCGCGCCATCCGCCGCGGCAGAATGGGATTAAAAGACCCCAAACGTCCCATTGGCTCGTTTATCTTTCTTGGACCCACGGGTGTGGGCAAAACCGAGCTTTGCAAGGCGCTTGCCGAGCTGCTATTTGGTGACGCCAATGCGATGATCCGTATGGATATGTCGGAATATATGGAAAAGCACAGCGTTTCCAAGCTGATCGGCTCTCCCCCCGGCTACGTTGGCTTTGAGGAGGGCGGACAGCTGACCGAAAAGATCCGCCGTAAACCCTATTCTGTGGTCTTATTTGACGAGATCGAGAAAGCCCATCCCGATGTATTCAACATTTTGTTGCAGGTGCTGGAGGACGGCATTTTGACCGACTCGCAAGGAAGAAAGGTCGACTTCAAGAACACCATCCTCATTATGACCTCAAACGTGGGCGCTTCTGCACTGACAGCGCCTTCCCGCGGCGCTTTGGGCTTTGCACAAAGCGACAGCACGGCAAATGACGGCGAAAAAGCGAATGCAAAGGCAATGGAGGCGCTGAAAGCGACCTTCCGCCCCGAATTTTTGAACCGTGTGGACGATATCATCATCTTCAACCGTCTGACCGAGGAAAACATCCGCGCGATCGCTTCCCTGCTGCTTGCGGAAGTTCAAAAGCGAGTAGAAAACATCGGTATTTCGATCTCCTTTGACGACGAAGTCGCCGCGCTGATGGCAAAGGAGGGCTTTGATGCCGTTTACGGCGCGCGCCCCTTGCGCCGCGCCATCGTGCGCTTGATTGAGGACGCATTTTCGGGTGCAATGCTGGAAGGTAAATTCAAGGCGGGCGACAGTGTTGTCGCCAAGGTCGAGGACGGTAAGGTGATCTTTGAAAAACAGGTCACCGAAACGCCCGACGACCCGATAGCTTAAACAAAAAACGCCGTGGGCACTGCTTGGCAGAGCCCACGGCGTGTGTTTTTTAGATAAATTTGCCAACGATGGAGTAGACCATCAAAGCCAGAATGATCACGGGAAGCACAAAGGTCATGTAGTTGCGGATCCACTTGGGGAACTTCATTCCGTTACCCGTATTGACCTCACCCTCAAAGCTCTTCCAACCCCAACCGTAACGGGTGGTGCAGAAGATCACATACATCACGCTGCCAAGCGGCAACAGCACGTTGGAAACGATGAAGTCCTCGATATCAAGGAAGCCACCGATACCGGGGATCGCCGCGCCGCTCCAGATGTTCAAGCTGAAAATGGCAGGCAGCGAAAGCACCATCATAAGACCGATGTTGATCAGGCAGATCTGCCAACGCTTCAGATTCGTCAGCTCCATCCAGAAGGAGATGATATTTTCAAACACGGCGATAACCGTGGAATACGCCGCGAAGATCATGAACAGGAAGAACAGCGACCCGATGATACGTCCCGTCACAGCGCCCATCGAATTGAAGATCGAGGAAAGCGTGGTAAACAGGAAGGACGCACCCACCGTAGAGGCATCTACATTCACGCCGCCAAGGAAGCTAAAGCAAGCGGGGAAAATAATGAAGCCGGAAGCCAAAGCAATGAAGGTATCCAGCGCGGTGATGGTGACCGCCTCGCCCATAAGAGAGCGATCCTTGGAAATATAGCTGCCGAAAATGGCGATCGAGCCAATGCCGATACTAAGGGTAAAGAAGGATTGCCCCATCGCCGCGGTGATAACGGTGAACAGATCTACGTCCTTGAGGTTATCAAAGTTGGGGATCAAATAAAATTTAAGTCCCTCTCCCGCACCCGACAGCGTGCAGCAATAGATCGCAAGACCGATGATCAGCGCGAACAGAGCCAGCATCATATACTTGGTGATACGCTCAACTCCCTTTTGAAGTCCCAGAGAGCAAACAAGGAAGCAGATCAGAATCGTGGCAAAGGTGGTGCCGATAATAAGACCGGTATTGCCGATAGTCTGCCCGAAATGCGCACCAAGCTCTGCTGCGGGTACGTCCATAATACCTGTGTTAAAGAGGTATTTTCCGAAATACAGCAGCATCCACCCTGCAATCGTCGTGTAGCACATCATCAGCAAATAGTTGCCGCCGATGCCGAGATACTTCATAAAGTGCCATTTCTGACCGGGCTTTTCCAGCTTCTCAAAAGAAGACGCGATACTGCGCTGGCTGGCGCGTCCGACCGACAGCTCACAGCACATCACGGGGATACCGAGGATCAGCAAAAATGCAAGGTAGATCAGTACGAACAGTCCACCGCCGTATGCACCCGTAATGATCGGAAAGCGATAAACGTTTCCAAGACCGATGGCACAACCTGCCGAGATCAGCAGAAAGCCAAGACGTGAAGAAAATTTTTCTCTTTGTTCCATCTTAATTCATCCTTTTATGTATTTTTTGCATACTCTTTTTATTATATCCTTTTTTAGGCACCTTGTCAATCCTTTAAATGATCCCGAACAAGTCCCTTCACCGTTAAAGGTGTCAACTGTCTTGGGGTGTCCAGCGCGACCTCTGCATCCATTACCCCCGTGCGGAGCATCGCGACCGCGCGCAGACACGCCTTGCGCGTTTCCATCGGGGCGCAGGCAAGCACGCTTTTGCCGTTTGCCGACTTCAAGGCGTAGCAATAGCCGCCCGATTCCCCTCTCGTGATCTCAAACTTGGGATTTGCGCCGTACTCCCCAACGGTCGTATCGACCACGGGCGCGATCGGCGCATAAAAGGTCAGACTGCAAATACCCTTTTTACAGGCATCAAGCGTTGCGTAATATTTTGAAAACGCAAGTGTGCGCCCGTTATCAGCCTTTAGCACAAAACGGATACCCAAAGCACCGCGGGATATGATAAAACGACTCATAAAGCTCTCCTTTTAGGGCTGCCCCGCGGGGCAGCCCTTTTCAACATCTTATTTTATCACACGAACGCGCTTTTTGTCAAGCGGTGATTACACCCGTCACGGTTACAATGACCGTTTCTCCGGCGGGGAGAGAAAAGGACTGCGCGGGATCAACGGTCAGCAAGCCGTTCACAAGGGTATAGTCGCTTCCCTCATTCAAGGAAAGCGTGCTTCCGTTTACCGTAAAGGTGACCGCGGTCAAGCTGAACTGCTCGGGAAGCTGATCGGTCAGCTGATCAAGCGCGATCGCATCCGCTGTATTGTTGGTGATGGTAAACTGATAGCTGATGGTGTCGCCTACGTTGGCACTTACGGGCGCACTCTTGACGATGGAAACGGGCGCCGCCGTAATGGTCGCCGTATCACTGTCGGAAATGACAGGCCCCGTCGCCACGCCCTCGCTTGCGCTGCCCGTAGCGGTGGAAACGATCGTAGAGCCTGCGTTTGCGTTGACTGTGGCTTCGTATACCAAAAATACGATGCCACCCGCGGGAAGCGGCTCACTGAAATTGAAGATCACGCTACCTTCGGTAACCGTAAAGGGATATTCCCTCACATCGCCGCCCTCGTAAAGAAAGGCGACGGCACTCCCCCCGACATAATCGAGCGCGCCGCCGCCAAGATCAACGGTGATGGTGGGAAGGATCAGACTGCCGCTGCCCGTGTTTTCCAAAACGACGGCATAACGGATGGTGTCCCCCACGGCATAGGTTTCGGGAGATGCCCCGTGACTGACCGCAAGCCCGTAGGTGATATCAAATTCGGTGCTGGTGATATTAGACGAAATCGAGGTCTGCGTGCCACCCTGAGGCGTGAAGCGCAGTGTCCCCTGATTAAAAAGTGTTGCCATAGTTTTCTTCCTTTCAATTGGTTATGCGGGGTTCCCCGCATTGACAGAATATGAAATTTTTGGTCGAAAGGTGTTCTTTTTATGGCTTTTGCTTGACATTCTTGCCGCTATAAGGCATAATAGATTTAAGTGAGGTGAGCTGCTTGAAGAAAAACAGATTTATAACGCTTGACACCCCCGAAGCGGGGATCATCGGTCATAGCGACACGGTCTATCCCCGTCCGCAGCTGCGGCGCGACTCCTTCTTTTCCCTTGACGGCATCTGGGATCTTTCAGCTCGCCCGTGCGGAATGGAGCCCGAATTTGACAAGCGCATCCGTGTGCCTTTTGTACCCGAATCAGCACTGTCGGGCGTTCATCACGTTTATCCAAGCGGCACCGAGCTTTGCTATCACCGCAGCTTCGAGCTGCCAAGCGGCTTTTGCCGCGGGCGGGTGCTGTTGCACTTCGGCGCTTCGGATCAAGTGACGAAGGTCTGGCTGAACAGCCATTATCTCGGTGAGCACGTGGGGGGGTATCTTCCCTTCTCCTTTGACGTCACCGACTATTTGCAAAAAGGCAAAAACGCGCTTTTTGTCCGCGTGACCGACGAGCTTGATCAGCACATTTTGCCGTGGGGCAAGCAAAAGCACAAGCGCGGCGGTATGTGGTACACGCCCGTATCGGGACTGTGGCAAACAGTTTGGATGGAAAGCGTGCCCGACGTTTACGTGCGCTCGCTTCACATCGAAGCAGACGCAAGGGGTGCTGTGATCCGCGCCGAGGGCGTCACCGACGGCATGGTGACCGTCCGTACTCCCGAAGGGCTTGCCTGCGCGCAAATGCGGAACGGCGTGGCGCATATTCCATTGGAAGATCCGCGTCTGTGGTCGCCCGAGGATCCGTATCTATATCATTTCAAGCTCATTTGCGGTGAGGATACCGTCAGCTCCTATTTTGCCTGCCGAACGGTCTCGATCGGCAACGTGGGGGGCGTGCCGCGCCTTTTGCTCAACGGCAAGCCTTATTTTTTCCACGGTCTGCTTGATCAAGGGTACTTCCCCGACGGGATCTTCACCCCCGCCCACCCTTCGCGCTATGAAAAAGACATTCTGTTTGCCAAATCACTTGGCTTTAACACGTTGCGTAAGCACATCAAGATCGAGCCAGAGCAATTCTATTATGATTGTGACCGCCTTGGTATGATCGTATTTCAGGATATGGTCAACAACGGCGATTATTCCTTCTTACGGGACACGGCGCTGCCAACGCTTGGCTTTAAGCGGCGCAACGATAAGCGGCTGCATCAAAATGCCGCTTCGCGTGAGGCGTTTCTTCACGCTATGGACGAAACGGTCACGGCTCTTTATAATCACCCCTGCATTTGCTATTGGACGATCTTCAATGAGGGGTGGGGACAATTTGACGGTGATGTCGCCTATCGGCGTCTGCGCGCCATAGACGATTCGCGCATCATCGATACCGCATCGGGTTGGTTTGAGACAAAGGAAAGCGAGGTGGAAAGCCCACACGTTTACTTCAAACCCGTCAGGTGCAGGCCAAAAGAAAAACCGCTGATCCTGTCGGAATTCGGGGGCTATTCTCTGGCGGTCGATGGGCACGTGTTCAATCCCGATAAGTCGTATGGCTACCGCAAGTTCAAAAGTGAAGCGGACTTCCAAAAGGCGTTGACGGCACTTTACGAAAACGAGATCCTGCCCGCCGCGGCGGCAGGACTTTCGGGCGCTATCTACACACAGATCACAGACGTTGAGGATGAGATCAACGGACTTGTAACCTACGACCGCAAGCACGTGAAGGTCGATGCTGCCGAAATGCAAAGGATCGCCACGGCGCTGATGGCAGCGCACAAATAAAAACCTGCATAGCGGGGGAGTTCATTGTATAACAAAAGGCGGCTATCCCACGGGATAGCCGCCTTTTTGATCTTCTATTTGTAAATACTTTTTACCTTACTAGATATTTAAGCAAGCCCTACTGTGAGGATTTTTGTTCAAATTGTCTCATCCGACTCTCGGTGTTCGGTTTTCGTGTTTAGGCCTTATGCACAGATCCAATATTCCCCTCGGTTACCACGTCAGGATTGTCACCGAGCAGAACGATGCCTTCCTGAATAGAGCCACGATTCCAAACGTTATCGCGGACAATACAGTGATTACAATCCTTGATGACCACGCAGTAGTCGGGACTCCATGTCCCTCCCCCGCCATCGTCGCATCCGATGCGGAAGGTGTTGCCGGTAAGTACCACGTTGTCCGCCTTGGTCATACGGACGTGTGCACTGTCATAAACCTCGTCAAAGGGAGTGGGCTTGGGCTTGCCGGATCGGTAGATCAGGTTGCCCGTAATCGAAACCGCGGTTGCATAGCTATTATCCCCGCCGAGAACCAGGGCGGGGCCTCCCGAACGATCGAAATAGTTTCCTGTAAAGTTACAGCACTTGACATACGGCATGTAAAATCCTGCCAGACGATTCCATTCCACCCGGTTGCCGGTCGCCGTCACCGAGGTACAACAACGGCCGCCTTTGATCCCACCGTCACGGTTGCCGGAAAACCAATTGTCCAGGATAAAGCCGTCCCAACCATCGATGTATAGCCCCGCATTGGAGAAGCAGAGCATGGAATGGCGAACCGAGAAGCACCAGATGTGCTCCAAATGGACGGCGTCGCCCGAAAAGTTGCCGATACGGCAGTCGTCAATGGTGGGGGTATCCTCCTCGGAACCGCCGTTGTACCGATCCCAATACAGCTTGACGCCATGAATCCCCTCGCCCAGTGCTTGACCGTTCAGACTCATACCGCGAATGGTACATCCGAACGCGCCCGTGATGTCCAGCATGCAGTCGGTATTTGCCGTATTCAGGGTAAAGACGGAAGCGCCGTAGGAACGGAAAGACCAAGCGGAGTGGCCCTCCAAGGAAACGCCCTTCCCCATTTTCAGCCTGCCGGTCATATAATTTCCGGGAGGGACCTGCACCACCCCGCGGCAGGCCGCGGCTGCGTCCAGGGCTGCTTGGATGGCCGCGGTACTATCGGTAACGCCATCCCCTACCGCGCCGAAGGCGGTGATATCAAATACGTTGGTCATGATCATATTCTCCTTTCACATCATGGATCAATGGGACCTGTGAGGCTCTCTATTCCCCACAAGATCTCTCACTTCCGAATGGGTAAAAGCATTCTCGATCGTTTCGATTTTATTATATCATAAGTGTACGAATAACTCAAGGCAAATCATAATATTTTTAGAAACACGATTAAATTCAAAATATATTTTCTATAAAGTCGTGATTTTCCCTTTACCAAGCGATCAAGTCATG
Source organism: Clostridia bacterium (assembly GCA_017625065.1). Taxonomy (GTDB): domain Bacteria; phylum Bacillota; class Clostridia; order Oscillospirales; family CAG-272; genus Firm-07. Next base: position 53,625 of record JAGALS010000010.1, read on the forward strand.
ACCACCAGCCGTGCTGGTGGCTTGCACAAGCCCCCTTGGGCATTTCACACGCTGAGCCTATAGGCTCGTCGAATGATCCGCCACTTGCGGAAGTTGCCCCACTGCCACAGATGTGGCAACTATCCTTTAGCCTCCCTTGTGTAAATGGGAACTGTGCCGCATAGCGGCACATGGAGTTTGC
>JAGALS010000062.1 GCA_017625065.1 Clostridia bacterium
GAAATTCTCATTATGGTATCTCATATCATCACCTAACCTTTTGGTTATATCTTATCTTATTTTGGCTTGATTGTCAATACAAAACTATTATAATGAAAGTGAATACTTTTTTCGAAAAGGAGGGCTTTTTATGAGATGGAGCAAAGAAAAAATTTGGAATTGGTATAATGCGCGCCCTTGGATCCGCGGCTGTAACTATATGAGCGCGGACTGCGCCAACCGTGTGGATCAGTGGCAGGAGCTTGGCTTTGAGGAGCGCTTCAAGACCACAGAGGAGGAATTGAAGCTGGTACAGGATACGGGCTTCAACACCGTTCGGCTGATCCTGGAATACGTGGTCTGGAAGGAGGAGCACGACGGCTTTATGGAACGCTTTGAGCGCTATATTTCTCTTTGCGCGAAATACGGCATTTCCTGCATCATCGTGCTTGCCAACGACTGCATGCCCCCCAAGACCGAGCTTTGGAAAATGCCCGCCGTTGGCGAGCAGCACTACGATTGGGGCTATCACGGCGGCAGAAAGCACTCCCAGCATGGCTCACACAAGGGTCCCGCCCCCCACTTTTATCTTGACGATCCCGTATCGCGGGAGGACTATCTGCGTATGGTGACCGAGATCGTAACCAAGTATAAAGACGACGAGCGCATCATCATCTGGGACGTTTACAACGAGCCGGGCAACAGCAGACGCGGCATTCTGACGCTGCCCAACCTTGAGCTGATGTTCAAAACGGTAAGAGCGTGCGATCCCTCTCAGCCCGTTGCCTGCGACCCCCTGCATCTTCCCACCGACGACTCCCCACCCGATACGATCGCCAGATTTGCGCTGGAAAATTCGGATATCATCCTGTATCACTGCTACCGCGACCTGAAGGGTCAGGTGCGCGTGATCAAGCACCTCAAACGCTATGGGCGTCCCCTCATTTGCACCGAGTGGCTCGGCAGAATGAGAGGCAGCGACGTCTTCTCGCTGTTCCCGCTGTTCTACCTTGAAAACATCGGCAACATCTGCTGGGGCTTCGTCGCGGGAAAATACCAGACCTACGAGCCGTGGGAATCGATGTGGGAGGATTATTACAACAAGGGCAAGGAATATGATTTCACTCAGTGGTTCCACGACCTATACAGACCAAGCCACCGTCCCTACGATCCCAAGGAGGTCGAGCTGATCCAACGCTTCTGCAAATACGCGGACGATGATTTTGCAAGAGATCATTCCGAAATGGCGCTGACCGAAAGCACAGAGCAGGATTAAATTTATGGATCAAAAGCAGATCATAACCGCGGGCGATTGGTCCGCAACCATCGACCTTGCCGGAGGCGCAAATTGTATATCCTTGAAAAACCGCCGCTTTAACGCAAGCATTTTAAGAGAACCGCCCGTAAACGGAAAGTTGGATAATCCCTATCTTTACGGCATGCCGATCCTCTTCCCCGTCAACCGTATAGAGGGGGGATGCTTTGACTTTGAGGGCAGGACCTACACCTTCCCCATCAACGAGCCGCAAACGGGCTGCCATCTGCACGGGGAGCTGCACCAAACCGCATTTGAGCTGCTTGAAAGGCGCGAGGAACGCATCGTTTGCCGATACGCAGCAAAAAAAGGTGAATACCTTGGCTTTCCCCACGCGTTTGAGATCTTGCAGGAATACGAATTGCGCGAAGAAGGGCTTTATCACACCGTCACAGTTCGCAACCTATCAGGGCAAAGCATGCCCGTGTTTCTTGGCTTTCACACCACCTTCAACACGTTGTTCACGCCAAAAAGCGATCCCCGCCATGTCAGCGTCTTTGCCGATATTACCGAGGAATACGAGCGAAATATGAGCATCAACTACCTGCCAACGGGCGTGAAGCCGCCCTTTGACGCGACCTCTGCGGCGCTGGCAAGCGGCACCTACAAGCCCTTTACGGGCAAAGCAAGCCGTCATTATCGCGGAAACGGGATCATGTCGATCACCGACGCCCAAAATTGCTTACGCATCGTCTATGAAAACGACGGAAAATATACCTTTCGCCTGATCTACAACGGCGGTGACGAGGGCTATATCTGCCTGGAGCCGCAAAACTGCCTTGCCAACTGTCCAAACGCTCCCTTTCCCAGAGAGGAAGCGGGCTTTGACGCCCTACACGCAGGTAAGGACAGGACATACAGATCAAAAATCATTTTAGAAGAAATATAAAAAGGAGATCTAGTCGATATGAAAATAACGAAGCTTGAGCTGATCAAGGTACAGCCCCGCTGGATGTTTTTGAAAATGCACACCGACACCGATATCTACGGTCTTGGCGAGCCCGTGCTGGAGGGGCACTGCACGTCGGTCGAGGCGGTCATCAAGGAATTTGAGGAATACCTGATCGGCAAGGATCCCATGATGATCGAGCACCATATGCAAGCCCTGTACCGCGGCGGATTTTACCGCGGCGGTCCGTTGATGCTCTCCGCCATCAGCGGCATCGAGCAGGCAATGTGGGATATCAAGGGAAAATACTATAACTGCCCCGTATACGAAATGCTGGGCGGAAAGTGCCGCGACAAGATCAGAATGTATACCCATATCAAGCGCACTGCGGCGGTGGGCGAGTTTTCGGTCGAGGAGATGCTGGACATCGCGGATCAGCGTCTTGCCGACGGATATACGGCACTGAAATATTCCATCATCCCCCCGATCAAGCAGGTGGATTCCCCCGCAAACACCAGATCGCACGTCGAACGCTTTGCCCGTATCAGAGAGCATATCGGATGGGATATTGACCTTGCGATCGATTTCCACGGCAGAGTCAGCCCCGCAATGGCGCTTCGCCTTGCCGAGGAGCTAAAGCCCTATATGCCCTTCTTCATCGAAGAGCCCTGTTTGCCCGAAAACGTGGACTGCATGGTCAATATCGCGCGCTCCACCACGATCCCGATCGCCGCAGGCGAGCGTCTTTTCGGCAAATGGCAGTACAGAGAGCTGATCGAAAAGCAGGCAGTCAGCATCGTGCAGCCCGACATCTGCCACTGCGGCGGCATCTTTGAGGGACGGAAGATCGCCACCATGATGGAGCTTTACTTCGGCTCTATCGCGCCCCACAACCCTCTTGGGCCGATCTCCCTGGCGTCCTGCTTGCAGGTCGACGCCTGCTCGCCCAACTTCCTAGTGCAGGAGCACCCCGGGAACCCCGACAAGGGCGATCTTGGCGTTGGCTACATCAAGGAGCCCTTTGTGATCAAAAACGGATATATCGACGTTCCCACAAAGCCGGGACTTGGTGTGGAGCTGGACGAGGAAGCGATCAAGGAAAGGCTCTACGACGGCAAATGGACAACCCCCCGTCAGTATTTTGAGGACGGCAGCGTCGCGGATTGGTAATAAAAAAGGAGAAACGTCTATGAAAAAATCGGTTTTTGTGACGGGCGCGCACGACGGAACGGGTTTCGCCATCGCGGGGCGCTTCGCGGGGGAGGGGTACGACGTCTTCATCGGAAGCCGCGATCAGGAAAAGGCGGACGCGGCGGCGGCAAAGCTGCGTGAGGAATACGGCGTGTTCGCCAAGGGATATGCCTATCAGACCGCAACGCTTGACGAAAACGAGGTCAAGGCAATATTTGACGACATCAGGGCAAACGGATATCTGCTGGATACACTTGTACTGAATGCTGCCAATCTTGGCATCGGGCAGGTCAGTCTTGAGGTCGATATCCACGATTTTATGGGGGTATACACCACCAATATCGGTTGGAACTTTCTGATGTGCAGAGAAGCGGCAAGGCAAATGAAGGAAAAGCACAAGGGCGCTATCGTATTCATCGGCTCTAATTCATCCGTGAGAGTAACCGAAAACAGATGCGCTTATTGCTCTTCCAAAAGCGCCATCAACGCGATGTCAAAATCCTTTGCCGTGGATTGGGGCAAATACGGCATACGCTCCAACTGCGTGCTGCCCGGTATGATCAAAACAGTGCGTTGGGAGCAAAACATCAACAACACAAAGTACTGTCTGCCCAACTTCACCCCCATCCACGACATCGCAAGCTTTGAGGACGTGGCAAACGCCGTGTGGTATCTGGGCAGCGATCAGTCGGGAAACACCACGGGCGCCGAGATCGTGGTTGACGGCGGTATGCTTGCGCAGCTGACGCCCAACATCAACAGAGAGCTTTGGAAGGATTGAGCTATGAGAAAAAGGATCATTGACACGATCAAAGAAGAAAAGCTGATCGTTATCGTACGCGGGATCGAAAAGGAAAGGCTGATCCCACTCGCTAAGGCAATGTACGACGGCGGTGTGCGCCTGCTGGAGGTGACTTACAGCGCAAACGGTGCGGTGAGTGACGAGAATACCGCCGCGAGCATCGCGGCTCTTTGCACGCATTTCGGCGACAGAATGTATATCGGCGCGGGAACGGTGCTGACAGAAAAGCAAGTAGAGCTCACAAAAAAGGCGGGCGGGGGCTTTATCATCTCTCCAAACACCAAGCAGAGTGTGATCCAAAAAACCCGTGAGCTTGACATGGTCTCGATCCCCGGGGCGTTTTCCCCAAGCGAGATACAGCAGGCTCACGAGTGGGGCGCGGATCTTGTGAAGCTCTTCCCCGTCACAAATCTTGGCGTCGAATACGTCAAGGCTGTCAAGGCACCCCTTTGTCACATTGACCTTCTTGCGGTGGGCGGAATTGATCTTAAAAACATTCCGTTATACAAAAAGGCAGGTGTCTGCGGCTTTGGCGTCGGATCGAACATCACCGATAAAGCCATGATCGCAAATGAAGATTGGCAAGGAATTACCGAGCTTGCCAAGCGCTATTCCATGGCGGTCAAAGGAGATTGACGTATGGCAAATTACATCACGATCGACGGGGGTACGACAAATACCCGTGTCAATCTTGTTTGCGACAAAGCGATCGTCGCGACGAAAAAGCTTGGTGTCGGCTCAAGCAGCAAGGACACTGAAGCCTTGAAAGGCGCCATTCAAATGGCGGTCGCGACGCTTCTTTCGGAAAACCGCTTGCTTGAGGCCGATATCGAGTGTATCCTTGCCTCTGGCATGATCACCTCGGAATACGGGCTTTGCAGCCTGCCGCACATATCGCTCCCCGTGAATGCAGAAAAGCTGCATAACGCTATGCATAAAACCGTCATCGGGGACGTTTCGCCAATCCCCTTTTGCTTTATCAGAGGCGTGAAAAAGGATGGCTCTGACCTTGACGGGGTCGACATTATGCGCGGCGAGGAGACCGAGCTGATGGGAATATTGAAGCCCGATATGGGCGCTTGCCTTTACGTATTGCCCGGTTCACACTCCAAGCACATTTCCGTAGACGCCTGCGGCTCTATGATCGATCTTCGGACCATGATGACAGGCGAGCTTTTTGCGGCGGTTATGCAGCATACCATTTTGCGGCACGCCGCGGATCTTGAGCATAATCGGATCGACGAAGCATCGCTTTTGAACGGCTTTGCTTACGCGAAAAAGAGAGGCGTCAACGAGGCACTTTTCAAAACGCGTATACTCAGCACCGTGTTCGGCGGCACCAAGGAGCAGTGCTACAGCTTTCTGCTGGGGTGCGTGCTTTGCGACGAGGTGGATGCTATTTTAAAGGCAAAGGAGGAAACCGTCGTTTTGGGCGGTCAAAAGCAATTCCGCATAGCACTTACCCTGCTGCTTTTGCAAAATTCCGACAAAAAGATCGTCACGCTGACCGATGCGGAGGTCGAGCGCTCCACATCCCTTGGCGCGATACAAATTTTTGAGCTTTGATATCGAAAAAAGGGGCTGTCACATTTGATCTCCCGAGCCCCTTCAACATAGCAAGAGGAGCTGTTTCAAATGCGAAATTTGAGACAGCTCCTCTTGCTTTTTACCCTTATACGACAATATTTTTGTGCAATTGCGATGGCGGATAGCCGTATTTTTCCTTGAACGAGCGCGAGAAAAATTTTTCGTCCGAAAAGCCACAGCAAAGGGCAACGTCCTTTACCGTCAGCTTCCCTTCCATCAACAGCTCAAACGCTTTTTCAAGGCGCAATTTGATGATATACTGCTTTGGCGTGATGCCCAGCTGCTCCAAAAACGCCCGTTGGATGGTCGAAACGCTGATAAAGGCGCTTCGGCACACCTCGCTCACACTGAGGTCCGCCTTTGCAAAATGCTGCTGTATGTATTCCATACAAAGGTTTACGGTGGAGTTGTGTGCCTCGCTTTTTTGCTGTGAGATGCGGAACAAAATATCGTAAAGCCCCGATTTGATCTGATTGACCGATCGGTTTTGCTCCCACGCGCTCACAAGCTTCAAAAAAAGCTGCTCAACCACAGCGTGGTTTTCAAGCGTGATACATTCAGGCTCAAAATAGTTGCAATCGGTGATATGGATCACGATGCTATCGTTGACCGAATACTGCACCTGATAATCGGCATCGGCGGGGATATAGAGGATGCTTTTGGGCTTTACCGAGATCGGCTTGCCGTTGATAACAAATTCTCCCGTTCCGTCTATTTTATAAGAAATAGCACCAAACGGGCGTTTTCTTACATCGAAAAAGCCTGCACGGTGCCGAAAACGCGCGACCGTCAGCACGTTGAAAGAAAGCCCGTCGAAGTTATAAAGCATTTTTTTCGCCCCCTTTTCTCCATTCTATCATACAATGACCAAAAAGTCCACCCTTGTGAACAAAAAATAGGTTAAAAAAGTTTTTTCCACCATCTATAATAAAAAGCAGAGACAAGAAAGGAGAAGCAATTATGTCTGTTTTGATTTTAAAGCCGACCGGTTGCCATAGCGCCTACGCGCATGCGACACGGATCGCGTGTGAGTTTTACTCCAAGGTCACGGGAACAGAGCCCGCCGTTTCAGAGTGCGACGATCTTTGCTCCGATCTGATCGTCATCGGCTCGGATAGCGTGAACGATTTCGCAATGAACGAGATCCTCAGCGGCGACATTCAGGGCTTTGACATCCGATACGGAACCGACGATTACTGCCTGCACTCCTACGAAAAGGACGGGCGCAGGATCCTTATTTTGGCAGGCGGACGCGGTCGCTCGACGGTGTATGCCGTTTACGATCTCTTTGAACGATTTGCCGACTGCCGCTATTTCTGGGACGGCGACATCATCTCTCAAAAAGGAGCGCTTGCGTTTGGCGATTTTCACATCGTGGAGTCCCCGCGCTTTGAATATCGCGGTCTGCGCTATTTCGGGCACAGAGGTCTGAAGCGTTTTCAGGCCGAGCATTGGTCCTTTGCAGATTGGCAGCGCGAGCTTGATTGGATGATGAAAAAACGCCTGAACCTTTTCATGCTGCGCATCGGTATGGATGACATCTGGCAACGCGCCTTCCCCGACGTTGTCAAGTACCCCGACACGTATAACATCATCACGGACGGCAAGGGCTACGAAGAGCGAAGCGACTTCTGGACGCTGCGCTATCGCGGCGAGCTACGTGAGAAGATCCTCACCTATGCGCGTGAGCTGGATCTGATCTACCCCACCGACTGCGGCACGATGACGCATTGGTACGCACGCACGCCCTCGGCTTTCCTTGAAAGCAAAAAACCCGATTTTTTGGAGCAGGCGAACCGCACGCATGTGGGATCTGACACGGGTAAGGTCTTTGACTTTCGAAAAAAAGAAAATATGCAGTATTACATGCAGCTGACGCGCACGATGGTGAACGAGCACGAAAAGCGCAGCGATTACTTTCACACCATCGGACTTGGCGAGCGGCGGATCTATGACGATCCGCAAAAGAACCTTGCCTTGAAGCTGGTCGCTTACCGCAGGATCGCCGAAGCGCTGCGAAGCGATTATCCGAACTCCACCCTGTTTTTGGCAAGCTGGGATTTCAGCGGCATGTGGAAGCCCGAGGACGTCAAAAAGCTGATGGACGAGATGGATCCCACCAGAACAGTTATGTTTGATTACACCTCCGAGGTGGACAATCCCAACATCAGCTTCTTGAATTGGGGCGTGACACATCGCTTCCCGTGGGTGTTTGGTCTCTTCCACGCGTATGAGGCCGAAAGCGAGCTGCGCGGTCCTTACGACCGCACGGCAGAGCGCCTCGCCGTTGCCGCCGAGGACCCGTACTGTAAGGGTATGATCCTGTGGCCCGAGCTATCGCACAGCGACCCCATCGTTTTGGAATACCTTTCCGAAAACGCCTGGGCTCCCTTGAAAAGACCGATCGAGGAGACCGTCACTGACTTCTGCAACAAGCGCTACGGCACACACGCCGCCGAGATGAACAGCTGCTGGCAGGACTTTTTGCCCTTTATGATGCAGGGCTCCTGGGGCGGCAACAGCAGGCGACGCGAAGAGGACGAGGACTCCGCCAAATATCACAACACTTGGCTGTCGCACAGCGACATCTGGACAACGCCTATGCGTGGACTTGCGCGCAAAAAGGATGGACTCTTCCAACGGCAGGTGAATATGAAGGTCGCTGCCGCAAAGCAAGAGCTTGATCGGGTGAAGACCGTGATCGAGCGCCTTGTAAAGCTTTCCCCCGTTTGGGAAAACGACTTTATGCGCCGCGATGCCATCGACATCATCCGAACGGCGGCAGGCAGAACGCTGAACTTCCTGATGGCCACGGCGATCTACGACCAAGATCACGCGTTGATCGGACAAAAGCGTGCGCTTTACTTTGAATTGTATGCCGCCTTGGAGGATCTGCTTGGCACAAGCAAGGATTTTTCCGTGTATCACACATTGCTCGCGACAAGAGAAACAGCACCCACCAACCCGAGCTTTGAAGCAACGCTGAAGGAAAACATCGGCTGCGATTATTGCAGGCAGTACGCGTATGAGCTGATGCGGCTGCTGCTCAAGCCCGAAGCTGAGCTGCTGTTTGATTGGATGCTGACGGAAAAGGAAAAAGCAGACGGTGAGCTTGTACTGACAAAAGCCAAAGAGGTGTTTGCGCAATATCTTGCAACCCCGCTTGCCGACGTACAGCCCGATCCCAACATCGACCCGCGTGAGGCGGCGCTGAAAATCGCCGAATGTCTGCAAAAAGCGAAAACGTTACTTTAAAATTCATACATAATAGGAGGCTTTTTATGATCTTTCATCCGCAAAATTTGAAAAAGACCGAGGGCGCCTTTGTGCTGCCCGCTGCCGTGAGCGCCGTTGCCAACCCTTGCATGGATAAAGATATCCTTAAAGAGTATTGGCGCAACTTCTCGTTTGAGACCTCTGCGCTTGAGCTCACCCCGACCGACGCGTTCACCTTTGTGATCGGTGATGCTCCCAACATCCCCCTTGACGGGTGCGATTACAGCATCAACGTGACCAAAAACGGCGTTTGCGTTTATGCCGAAAGCGCGCAGGCTCTGCTGCACGGCTACATGACCTTGCTCGATCAGATCAAGGCGATCGACGTCGACGGTGAGGTCGCCGCGTGCATTGAATGCTGTGAGGTGAGAGAAAGCCCGCTGATCCGAAACAGAATGGTGCATTTCTGCATCTTCCCCGAAACCGAGCTTTGGCAGCTGCAACGCTTCGTGCGCATGTGCGGCGCGCTGAAATACACCCACATCGTGCTGGAATTCTGGGGGATGCTGCAATACGACTGCATGAAGGAGCTTGGCTGGAGCCACGCCTTCACAAAGGAGCAGATCAAGCCCATTATCAAGGAAGCAAATGATATGGGGCTTGAGGTCATCCCGATGTTCAACCACTGGGGACACGCTTCGCTGAGCAGAGGAAACAAGGGCAAGCACACCGTTCTCGATCAAAATCCGAAGCTTCAGACCTATTTCGACGAGACCGGCTGGTGCTGGGACATCAAAAAGCCCAAGGTACGCGCATTGCTTCGCAGCATCCGTGAGGAGCTTTGCGAGCTGTGCGGTGAAGGCAAGTATTTCCACGTTGGCTGTGACGAGGCATACGGCTTCCAATTCACGACGGAAAATATGGACGGCATCTGCAGCTTCCTGGGCGAGATCAGCCGTGATATGAACGAAAAGGGCCGCAGGATCATCGCGTGGCACGATATGTTCCTCTCCAAGCACCCTGAGTTCAATCCGGACAATCGCTACACCTGCAACAACCCCTCCCTTGAAGCCGAGCAATATATGCTCGCTCACCTTGACCGCAATATCATCATAGCAGATTGGCACTACCAAGCACCCATCGCGCCCGTGCAAACCTCCGCTATCTTCAAGAACGAGGGCTTTGACACTCTGCTTTGCCCGTGGGACAGAGGACTTGCGCAGACTAAGGCAGCGATCTCTACCACCAAGGAGTTCGAACTGATGGGCTTTATGCATACGACCTGGCACACGCTCAGCGGTGGCATGTACTTCGTCACCTTAACCGCTATGGGCGGCTTTGAAAATATTGATGAAGCAAAACATTCAATACATTTCCAACTGACGACTGCCGCGCTTCTGCGAAAGATCATGCCCATCAACGGCGACTGCCGCAAGGCGGGATGGTGCAAGGCACAAATCGATAACGTATAATCAAACAAATCACAATAAGGAAGGAACAAAAATGAACACAAATCTGACAGCCAGAGTAAAAGAATGCGCTTTGGGCGTCGGTGCCGATCTTGTCGGTATTTCCCCGATCTCCCGCTTTGAGGGCGCACCCATCATGATGAGCCCGAAGGGCATTTTGCCCACGGCAAAAAGCGTGGTCGTGTGCGCCATCCACCATCTGGACGAGGCGATCGAGCTTGGCGGTGAGGAGCATCCGCAGATCATCGGTCCTTACTCGATCCAATACGTCATGAACCTCAAGCTGGACTACATCGCCTTCCGCGTGGCACGCTATCTGGACGACCTCGGCTATGAGGCGGTGCCGATCGCCGCGTCAAATATCTGGAGATACCGCCCCTTTGGCGATATGACCGCGACCTTCGCGCCCGATATGTCGCACATCTATGCGGCGACCTGCGCGGGGCTTGGTCAGCTTGGCTGGCATGGGCTGACGATGTCGCCCGAGTACGGTCCGCGCAACCGCTTTATTTCGATCATTACAAACGCCCCGCTTTGCCCCACCCCCCTCTATGACGAGAGCAAGCTGTGCGATATGTGCGGCGAGTGCATCAAGCACTGCCCCACCGACGCCTACCGCAAGGAGTGCAACGGCACAAAGAGCATCACGGTTGAGGGCAAGGAGTTCAAATTCGCGAATAAAAATCTGTGGCGCTGCGCGTGGGCGGAGCATTTCGACCTCGATCTTGATCTGGAGATCCCCGACGTCGTGGACGAGAAGGTGATCCTTGAAAACATTGATAAATACGGCATGCGCGGCGGCGAAATGGGCTGCTGTGTCAAGTTCTGCCTGCCAAAGCACCTGCGCAGCGACGGCGGCACACACACCTCAGCCCCCCAGCGCCTCAAGCACAGCGTCGCCAACCCCGCGCTGCCCGTACATAGACGTCTTTACGACGAGGTCGTGAATTTCGTTGGCAAATACAGCATCGACAACGTGGTCTTCCTTGACGAAAAGACCGTGGATACCCTTGGCGGCAAGCAGGCGTACGAGTACGCACGCGGCGCCGTTGTGATGACGATCTCCTGCAAGAAGTCGGCAGGGGCACAGGGCGATAAGATCAACGCGCGAAACGGCTACGGCAATGAAAGCTTCGGCACGATCAGCGCCGAGCAGACGGCGCTTGCCCACTTCTCGGGCTTTGCGCGCCTTGACGCCGCAAGGATCATCGACGATTACGGCTATAAAACGCTCAACAGCCCCGAGGTCGATAAAGCCGCATATCTGAAGGCGGCAGGCATTCAGAAGCAGGACGACGAGGTCACCGTGACCGAGATCCTGCTCACGAACGCACCATTTGCAAGCTGCGAATACTATGATCTCAACCAGCCGATCGAACATCAGAAGCGCTCTCTTACCCAAAATCTTTGCGATCTGATGGAAAGTGAGGGCAGCGACCTTTACGCTGTCGTGCCTGCCGAGCGCATGGACGCGCTTTCAAAGAAGCTCATCCCCATCAAGGGCGGCGAGGCGCTCATCGACATGGCGTCGAAAACACCGCGCTTCCACCTGTTTGAGCCCAATTCCAAGAGCTATGCGAGAAGGATCTACAAGACAAAGGACCATTTGGAGGGCGCCAAGAACGTGATCCTGATGGGCATGCACTACCCTGAGATCGTACAGAAGATGACCATCAAGCCCCCCGCCTTTGCCGTTGGACCGTATATGTACTCCAAATACGAGACCACCTTTGAGCTGGCTTACTCCTCCTTCAAGGTGATAAAGTATCTGCAAGGCAAGGGCTATAAGGCGATCGCCACGTATAATCTGACGGGCATCGGCGGCGATATGGGCACGCCCCGCGGCGAGCTGCCCGACGCGTTCTGCAATCAGCTGGAGGCAGTTGAGGCGGGACTCGGTCAGCTGACCGTGAACGGTATGTGCTACACCGCGGAGCACGGCTTCAGTCAGGACTTTATCGCCATCGTCACCGACGCGCCGCTTGACGAGGTCGTCAAGGCAAGGGGCGCTGAGCATACCGCCTGCTGCGAGAACTGCGACGCTTGCATCAAGGCGTGCCCCGCAAACGCGCTGCGCGCCGAAAACGCGGTACGTATCGAGTTAAACGGTACAAATTACAAATGGATCCCCACAAACGGCAAGGCGTGCGATTGGTCCAAGCGCTACGCGCTTTGCGGTGAGGAGGGACACAAATACACAGGCTCTGACACGAACTTCGACGTGCCCAAGGAGATCACCGAGGAAAATCTGGCGGACGCTATGAAAAAGGCAGACAGGATCCTTTCCTACCGTCCCACAACGGTTCACCGCTGTGTGATCGAATGTCCGCTTGTGCAAAGATAAAATTTTGAGCCACGCGTGATCGTTTGGTTCAAAAACCCAGCCCCCGTTGGCGCATTTTTGCGCCAGCGGGGGCTTTTTTGCAATGCATAAGAATTTGCATAAAAAAGATAATATTTTGCAATGGACAAAGGAGCAGCGGTGTGATATAATGTTTTCAAGCATCATTGCTTAAATCCCCCAAAAAGGAGCGCGAAAATGATTGCAAGAATCGTCACCGAGAACGGCAATAAAATGTTTGAAATTGACGGAAAGACCTTTGTCCCCGCGGGATTTTTTTCGTTCAGGCCAACGCCCGCGAACGTATCGCTGTTTTACAGAAACGGCGTGCGCCTGTTTCAGGTACGCGTCACGGGGCTGAAAAACACCTGGGGCATGAACTATTCCAATTACGGCGGCGTCTGGGTGGGAGATCACACCTATGATTTCTCTGCTTTGGACCGTCAGCTGGAAATGTTTATGAAGTTCGCGCCCGACGGCTACTTCCTGCTGATGATCCAATTGGATATGCCCGAATGGTGGCGGATTGAAAACAACTGTCAATGCGACAGCTACACCCAGCTGTGCGAAGCCGCGCTGGAGGAAAAATGGATCCTTGACGCTCGCGATTATTTGCAAGCATTGATACGCTATGCGGAAGAAACATACGGCGAGCGCATCTTTGCCTATGGCATTACCGCGGGCAGCAGCAACGAGTGGTTTGACAACAAAGCAAACTCCCATAAGGTCAGCGAACGGCGAGCCGCGGATTACAAGCGAAAAGCAGGCGATCCAAACGCCGTGATCCCCACCAAGGAGCAGATCCGCAGCAGGACGCTTCCCTCTCTGCGCGGCGACGGTGATCCCGTATATCAATTCCAGAAATACTGCTGCGATCTCACGCCGAGCCTTGCCATGCGCTTTGCCCGCGCGGCACAGGAGATCCTTGATCACCAAAAGCTGTTTGGATTGTTCTTTGGATATGCAAATTTGCCGCCGCATTGGCAAAACCGCGTGGCGACGAACGGCTACGAAAAGGTGTGGGCGTGTGACGATATCGACATGCTGTTCGCCCCCGCGGCATATTCGTGCCGAAAATTAGAGGACGCCTCCTCCTTCCAAAGCACGGTGGACTCGGTGGCGGTCAATAACAAGCTCTACCTGCATGAGATCGACCACCATACCTATCTTTCAAAATATCCGTCGGAAAACGGACAGATCATGGACTGCATCTATGATGACGAGCCGACCACGATCGCCGTTTTGCGCAGAGAGCTCTGTGCGCTCGCAGCCAAGGGCGGCGCTCTGTATTGGTTTGATATGCAGGGCGGCTGGTACGCTTCACTCGGGCTTGAAGCAGAGATACGGCACGAAATGAATATTTTGGAGCAGCTTTATCAGCTTCCCCACCACTCTGTTTCGGAAATTGCCGTGTTTATCGATCCCATGTCCTATCTGCGTATGCAGGATGAAAGCAGCATGACGGCGGACTGCGGACGAAATAACCGCAACGCGCTTCAGCATTGCGGCGCGCCCTTCGACTTTTTCAATCTCCGCGACGTCACAAAAATTGATTTGAACCGTTATAAGATGTGTGTGTTCCTGAACGCGATCGAAATGTCCGACGACGTAAAAAAAGCCCTCTCGGAAAAAGCGCGGGAGATCACCAAGGTCTGGCTGTACGCGCCGAACCATGCCACGGGCGGCATAGCCGAGGTCTGCCCCATCGGACTGCGGGAAATGGACGCAACAAACGAAAAAGTGCAATACGGTCAGCGTTTGTTCGGATTTTCCGATCCCACCTCCCCCATGTACGCTGTGGACGATAAGGGCGCCGAGATCCTTGCCACCTACACAAACGGCATGCCCGCCTGCGCCCGCAAGGGTAAGGACGTGTATATCGCGGTCGGCAACGTGCCGTCCGAGCTGTGGAGAGATCTTGCCAGAGCCGCGGGCGTGCATATTTACACGGACACCCCCGGCGCGTTTTATGCGGACTCGCGCTTTGTCGCACGTCAGACCGTGTGGGAGACCGATCTGACCGTACATATGCCCTTTGACTGCGTGCTGGAGGAGATGTTCGACGGCGGCATTTACAAAACCGAGAACAAAGATCTCAAATACACTGCCGAGCGCGGCAAGACCAAGCTCTTCCTGATTCGCGAGATCATAGATTGATCCGCAACACAAAACATCCCCCGTTGGCGCAAAAATGCGCCAACGGGGGATGTTTTCGTTCGTTTTTCGTTTTTTACTTCTTTTGGCTTGCTCTTGCGCGGTATTCGCTTGGCGAGAGATCAAATGTTTTTTTGAAGTTGCGATTAAAGCTGCTGAGTGTTTTAAAACCGCTGTCAAACGCGCAGTTCAAAATGCTCAGATCGGTCTCCTGCAGCAAATGACACGCGTGGTTGAGGCGGTAAATGTTGACATATTCGTGAAATTGGATGCCCACCGCCTTGGCAAAGGCACGGGAGAGATAGGAGCTGTTATAGCGCAGGCGCTGCGAGAGCCTTTGCAGCGAGCAATCCTCCTTGAAATGCTCCTCAATATATAAAAAGGTCTTGCCAAGCAGGTCCGCGTCCTTTTTATCCTTTTTTTCAACATATTCGGCACCGCTGTCAAAGGCATCGCAAAGCAGATACAAAAATCCCTTCCTTGCAAGCATGCCCTTCCCTTCGATATGGCGCAGCTGATGCAGGATCTCCTCCGAAGGCTTAAAAAAATTGCTTTTCGGTGCACGCGTCTTGATCCTGTTGTAGTAATACTGCACCAAAAACGGCGTGAAGATCAGCAAAACGTGCTGATTTTCCGATGCGACAAGCGAGTGGATCTGATCGGGAAAGACCAGCACCGCCTCCCCTTCTCTGATGCGATAGGTCACGCCGTCGATCAGGACCTCCATTGAACCGCTGGTCGACAGAATAAACTCAAAGCACGGATGCATATGCGCCGGAAAGCTGAAATTGATGCCCTGCTCCACGGCAAAATGATCAGCCGTTGCGGGGTGATTTAACTCATAGAACATCATTCGCCTCCAAAAAGTAAAATTTTGCATATATATTATAACAAAATGGAAAAGAAAAGTCAAGTTCTATGTGATAGAATAGTCTTATAGGAGGTGATATATATGAAATATTATATTGGCGTCGATCTTGGCACGTCATCCGTAAAGCTATTGCTTGTCAGCGAGCAAAAGGAGATCGTGCGCTCGATCTCGCGCACGTATCCGATCTATTATCCAAAATCGGGATACAGCGAACAAAACCCCGAGGATTGGTGGAACGCCTTTCTTGACGGCATAAAGGAGCTGCTTTGCGGCATCCCCGCAAACGAGGTCCGCGCGATCGGTGTTGCGGGACAGATGCACGGGCTTGTCATCCTGGACGAGCGCGACGCGGTCATCCGCCCCGCCATTCTGTGGAATGACGGTAGAACCGAAAAGGAAACAGCATACCTCAACGAGGTCATCGGAAAGAATAAGCTGTTTGCCTACACGGGCAACATCGCCTTTGCGGGCTTTACCGCACCGAAGATCCTGTGGCTGCGTGAAAACGAGCCCAAAAACTTTGAAAAGATCAAAAAGATCATGCTGCCCAAGGACTACATCAACTACCTGCTCACGGGCGTGCATTGCACCGACTACTCGGACGCTGCGGGCATGCTGCTGCTTGACGTGAAAAACAAGTGCTGGTCAAAGGAAATGCTTGACATTTGCGGCGTGAGCGAGCGTCAGATGCCAAAGCTTTTTGAAAGCTTTGAGCGCGTCGGGTACATCAGAAAAGAGCTTGCCGACGAGCTTGGCATCAGCCGTGACACAGTGGTCGTTGCGGGTGCGGGCGACAACGCAGGTGCCGCGATCGGTACGGCGACCGTCGGCGAGGGCAAGTGCAACATCTCGCTTGGCACGTCGGGCACGGTCTTTGTTTCCAGCGACAGCTTTTCGGGAGACGCGGCGCAGGCGATCCACGCCTTCTGCCACGCGGACGGCGGCTATCATCTGATGGGCTGCATCCTGTCCGCCGCATCCTGCAACCAGTGGTTCTGCGACGAAATTCTGAGTACAAAGGACTACAAAGCCGAGGAAATGGCGGTAAAGGCGGAGAAGCTCGGCAAAAACGAGGTCTTCTTCCTTCCCTACCTCATGGGCGAGCGCAGTCCCATCAACGACGTGAACGCGACGGGGCTGTTCATCGGGCTTCGCCCCAATACCGCAAGAGCCGATATGTATCAAGCCGTGCTTGAGGGCGTCGCCTTTGCCATCAAGGATAATTTGGAGATCATCAAAGCGTTTGGCGTTGACGTGAAGGCAAGCTGCCTTTGCGGCGGCGGCGCAAAATCAAAGCTGTGGCGTGAAATTCTTGCAAACGTACTCGATATTGAGCTGAACATACCCGTGACCGAGCAGGGCCCCGGATACGGCTGTGCCATCCTTGCGATGGTGGGCGCGGGCGATCTTGCAAGCGTGCGCGATGCCGCCGAGCAATTCTTTGCGATCAAAGAAACCGTTAGCCCCGATAAGGCGCTGACCGCGCTTTACGCCGATCGTTACGAAAAATACCGCAGGATCTATCCCGCGGTCAAAAATCTATATAAAAATATGAAATAAAAGGAGTAAACGACCATGACTGAAATTTTCAAGAACATCCCCACGATCAAATATGAGGGCAGGGACAGCAAAAATCCCCTTGCGTTCCGTTACTATGATGCTGACAGAGTCATCCTTGGCAAAAAGATGAGCGAGCATCTGCCCTTCGCGATGGCTTGGTGGCACAACCTTTGCGCCGCAGGCACCGATATGTTCGGCAGAGACACCGCCGACAAGAGCTTCAACGCCGAAAAAGGCACGATGGCACACGCCAAGGCAAAGGTGGATGCGGGCTTTGAGTTTATGCAAAAGCTCGGCATCAAGTACTTCTGCTTCCACGACGTCGACCTTGTACCCGAGGCTGATGACATCAAGGAGACCAACCGTCGCCTTGACGAGATCACCGATTACATCCTTGAAAAAATGAAGGGCACCGACATCAAGTGCCTGTGGGGTACGGCAAATATGTTCTCCAACCCCCGCTTCATGAGCGGCGCGGGCAGCACCAACTCGGTGGACGTTTACTGCTTTGCGGCGGCACAGATCAAGAAGGCTTTGGAGCTGACCGTCAAGCTCGGCGGCAGAGGCTACGTGTTCTGGGGCGGTCGTGAAGGCTATGAAACGCTGCTGAACACCGACGTGAAGTTTGAGCAGGAAAATATCGCAGCCCTCATGAGAATGGCGGTCGATTACGGCCGCAGCATCGGCTTTACGGGTGATTTCTACATTGAGCCCAAGCCCAAGGAGCCCATGAAGCACCAGTACGACTTTGACGCGGCGACCGCGATCGGCTTCCTGCGTCAGTACGGACTTGACAAGGACTTCAAGATGAATATCGAGGCAAACCACGCGACCCTCGCGGGCCACACCTTCGAGCACGAGTTGCGCATTTCCGCCATCAACGGTATGCTTGGCTCGATCGACGCAAACCAGGGCGACTATCTGCTTGGTTGGGATACCGACGAATTCCCCTCGGACGTTTACAGCGCGACCATGTGTATGCTTGAGGTGCTGCGGGCAGGGGGACTGACGGGCGGCTTCAACTTCGACGCCAAGAACAGACGTCCCAGCAACACCTATGAGGATATGTTCTACGGCTTCATCCTTGGCATGGACACCTTCGCTCTGGGGCTTATCAACGCCGCAAGGATCATGGAGGACGGTCGTCTTGACGCGTTCGTCAAGCAAAAATATCAATCCTTTGAAAGCCCCGTTGGCGAAAAGATCCGCAGCGGAAAGGCGACCCTTGCCGAGCTTGCCGCGCGTGCTGAGGAAATGGGCGCGCCCGCAAATCCCGCAAGCGGCAGACAGGAACACCTGCTTAGCATTATCAATTCTATTCTCTTCAACTGATGCTGCTTTCACAGCTAAAGGAACACAGAAATATGTAGCGAGTGCCTCACCTACAAGACAGATCAAACTTAAGGAGGATTTTATGAAGACCGTCATATCCAAAAAGAACCCCATCATCCCAAGAATGGGCGTATGCGATCCGCATATGCATGTTTTTGAGGGCAAGGTATGGCTGTATACCTCTCACGACACCTCGATCGAAAACAAAACGTATAGTATGACCGATTGGCAGATCTGGTCCTCTGCCGACTGCGTGGAATGGCAGCTGGAGGCCACGATCCATCCCGAGGATACCTTCGTGGGCGCGACGGACAAGTGCTGGGCGGTGGATTGCGCCGAGCGTAACGGAAAATATTACTACTATTTTTCAATCGGCAACAAGCAGACCGGTGTGCTGGTGGGCGATTCCCCCGCGGGTCCCTTCCGTGACGTTTTGGGCAAGCCCTTGCTTGACGGCACGCTGACCACCACAAGAGAATACGATCCTGCCGTTTTTCGCGACGACGACGGAGCGTATTATCTCGTGTTCGGTGCCCCCTCTTGGTGCTACGGTGAAGGGTGCGGATATTACATCGCGCGCCTGAATGAGGATATGATCTCCTTTGCGGAGCAGCCCCGTGCCATCGCGCTGGATCACATGGGTGACGACAAGGCATCGCTCAACAAGATCGGCGGCAAGTATTATTTGAGCTACGGCGGCTTTTATGCCATTTCGGACAGCGTTTACGGCCCTTACAAATTCACGGGACACACGGGGGCAAGCATCGACCACACGAGCTATTGCGAATGGAACGGGCAGCTCTTCAACGCCATCACGGTCGAGGAATGCAGCAACTATTACCGTTCCAGCGGACTGTGCTACGTTCACGTGCGCGAAAACGGCGAGCTTGTGACCGATCCCTTGATCGTGGAATACGGCGTTGGCAGATATGACGCCGATTGGAACCGTATCGAGGCGGAGTGGTACATGAAAGGAACCAACGTACAAAAGCGCGAAAACACAGGAATGCCAGGGTTCAGTGTCATTTGCGACAAAAAAGCGACTCTTGTCTATCCAAAGGTGCGCAACCTTGCGGGCAAGTCGGTGATCGAAATTGTTGGAATGTGCAACGGTAGCGGCACGGTCGAGCTGCACCAAGGAAGCGAGGACGGTCCCCTGCTTGGTAGCATTTGCTTGAAGGGCAGCTCAAAGCCCTATGCTTGGAACAGAAGGAACAAGGGTGTGATGCAGCCGGACGTCGCTCTGCCCGATGAAGCGGATCTTTGCATCGTCCTAAAGCCCGATGCTAATTCTTCCGTTTCGATTGATTATTTCCACTTTTATTAAAAGTTTTATTTGAAAAAAGCCGCAATGCGGCTTTTTTCTTTTGCGTGTATATTGACACGGAGTTCCCTATCGTGATATGCTATGATCATACCACCGTGTACGTACACGAAAAAAGGAGGAAAACGCTATGATTTACACAAAAGAACATCTGCAAGAGATCTCCTTCCCCTTGGGCGGCATCGGCTCGGGCTGTATCGGCCTTGCGGGCAACGGACGGCTGATCGAATGGGAGATCTGCAACCGCCCAAGCAAAGGCACACACAATCCGTATAGCTTTTTTGCCATCCGTGCCGAATATCCGAACGGCAAGGTCGTTTGCAAGGTGCTGCAAGGCGACCTTGACAAAAATCTTGCGGGGAACGGTCACGGCTACCCCTCCGATTCCATGAGCGCCATGCCCCATTTTGAGCAAGTCGTATTTGACGGGCGCTTTCCCATTGCCGAGCTTAGCTTCACCGATCCCGATTTCCCCGCCGAGGTCAAGCTGACGGCATTCAACCCCTTTATTCCCCACAATGCAAAGGATTCCAGCCTGCCTGCCGCCTTTTTTAACATATCGGTCAAGAGCCTTGAGCAGGGTGTGCGCTATACATTAGTGCTGAGCGCCAAAAATTTTTTCGAGCAACCCGAAAATCTGAACGGCTCGCATGATGGCATCACCGCCGTGACGCTGCAACGCGCCGAGCTTGACCTTTCCAAAAAGGATCACGGCGACCTGACCCTTGCCACCGACGCGGGGAACGGCTTTATTCAGCAATATTGGTATCACGGGCGTTGGCAGGACGGCGTGACCACCTTCTGGCACGAATTTATGACCGACACGCTGGAAAACAGGGTTTACCCCGTGGGTGATCCCGCTTCAAAGGGTGAGATCGGCTTGATCGGCGCAAAAGCGACGATCGGTAAGGGCGAAAGCCACGATTTCCGCTTCGTGATCGCTTGGAACGTACCGAACTGCTATAACTATTGGAAGCCCTATCAGACCGAGGAGGGTGAGGACATTCTTTGGAAAAACTATTACGCCACGGTGTTTGAGACCTCGGGCGACACCGCCGCCTATGCCCTAAAGCACTTTGACACACTGTACGGCAAGACCGCCACCTTCCGCGACACGCTGCATCACTCCACGTTAGATCCTGCCGCCATCGACGCCATTTCCTCTACCCTCTCGGTACTCAAAAGTCCCACGGTGCTCCGCCTTGAGGACGGCACCTTCTACGGCTGGGAGGGCGTGAACAATAAAAAAGGCAGCTGCGAAGGTACCTGCACGCACGTGTGGAGCTACGCTTACGCGCTGTGCTTTTTGTTCCCCGAGCTGGAGAGATCGATCCGCGAGACCGAGTTCAAATACGACACCGACGAAAACGGACGGATGTGCTTTCGCACAGAGCTGCCCCTCGGCAGAGGCATCGGCAAGTTCCGTGCCTGCGTGGACGGGCAGATGGCTTCGGTCTTTAAGAGCTACCGCGAATGGAAGATCAGCGGTGACGACGCGTGGCTGAAGGCGCATTGGCAGACCATCAAGCTACTGCTTTCCTATGCTTGGAGCGAAGCAAACCCCGACGAGTGGGACAGAAACTGTGACGGCGTGCTGGAGGGGCGTCAGCATCACACGCTGGATATGGAGCTGTTCGGCCCCTCGGCATGGCTGCAAGGCATGTACCTTGCCGCACTGCGCGCAGGCGAGGAAATGGCACTGTATTTACAGGACACCGATGCCGCGGCAGAATACCGTAAATTATTTGAAAAGGGCTACCGTTACACGAAAAACGAGCTTTTTAACGGCAAATATTACATTCAAAAGGTCGATATTAAGGACAAAGGCTACACCGAGCATTTTGATTGCGCCAACTATTGGAACGACGAAAAAGGCGAGCTGAAATATCAGATCGGCGAGGGCTGTGCGATCGATCAGCTGCTCGGTCAGTGGCACGCGAGCTTGTGCGGACTTGGCGACGTGTTTGACAAGGAGCAGCGCCGCACCGCACTGCAAAGCATGCTTGCAAACAACTTTAAAAAGAGCTTCCGCAATTTTGCAAACCCCTGGCGCATTTACGTGATCAACGACGAGGCAGGCGCCATTATGTGCGATTATCCCGATGGCGCTGAGCGCCCCATTTTGCCCATTCCCTATGAAAGCGAGTGCATGACGGGCTTTGAATACGCCTTTGCGGGGCTGCTTGTAAGTGAGGGCTTTATAGATGAAGGCTTGCAGCTCGTGCGCGCCATTCGCGACCGCTATGACGGCAAAAAACGCAACCCGTGGAACGAAATTGAGTGCGGCAGCAACTACGCACGTGCGATGGCAAGCTTTGCACTGATCCCTGTTTTCAGCGGATTTACCTTTGATATGCCGCACAAGCACATCGGCTTCTCGCCCATCGCGAAAGGCGATTTCCGCTGCATCTGGAGCGTCGCAAACGCTTGGGGCAATTACGAGGATAACGGCACCGAGATCGCGCTCACGCTTCACGGCGGCGATATTGCCCTCTCCTCGATCACGCTTGGCGCGATGACTAGCGCAAAGGCGCTCTATATCGACGGAAAGCCGATCGACTTTACAATAGACAATCATACCCTTTCCTTTACGGAAACGACTATCAAAAAAGAACTGCGGGTGATCCGATGAAGCGGCAGGCAATCTCCACCACACGCCTTGCCGAGATCTGCGGCGTGTCACAGGGCACGGTCGATCGGGCGCTGAACGGGCGCGGCGGCATCAGCCAAAAGACAAAGGAGCGTATTTTAGCCGCCGCCAAGGCATACGGCTACCGCCCCAATCCCCACGCCAGCAGCATCGGGGGCGGCAAGTCGATGCTGATCGGCATCGTTGTATTTGACCTGCACAACGCCTACTTTCCCGAGTTGCTTTCCAAGATCGAGGAGGAATGCGCCGCGCGCGGCTACTATGCCATCGTGATGCTGACGCACAAGGATCGCGAACGGGAGCTGGAATGTATCAAAAGCCTGTATCACATGTCGGTGGACGGTATCGTGCTCTGCCCCATCAACAAGGGCGAGGACTTTGAGAATTTTCTGCTCTCACTCGACACCCCCGTGATCGCGGTCAGCAACCGTTTGGAGCGCATTGCGTATATCGGCAT
This sequence comes from Clostridia bacterium, assembly GCA_017625065.1. Lineage (GTDB taxonomy): Bacteria > Bacillota > Clostridia > Oscillospirales > CAG-272 > Firm-07. Next base: position 23,138 of record JAGALS010000062.1, read on the forward strand.
CGACAACCGCGGCGCGATGCGCGATTCTGCCGAGCACTGCATCAAAGAAGGGTATGAAAAACTCATATACGTGATGCCAAAACTCAAGGACGGCGACAACGCCCACGCGCAAGAAGAGCGCTTGCTCGGCTTTCGGGATGCCGTCACCGCCGCAAGCGTGCCACACGTCATCACCCACGTTGACGAGGTCGACACCTCCACTGACAACGGGCAACGCGTCGCTGTGGTCTGCTCCTCCGACCTTTATGCCCAGATGCTGTATCAAAAGTACAAGGACAAAAATATCGGCATCATCGGCTTTGACGATCAGCGGATGCTGGGCGAGCTTGGCATTGCGATGGACTCGGTCGCTTATGACGTTTCCGCTACCGCCAAGGGCGCGATCGCCTATCTGCTTGACGGCGTGAAGCCGATGCAATATATTCCCCACCGCATCGTCAAAAGAGGATCTATCCAATCAGCCCCTTGAAATATATTGACACCGTCAACGATCTTCGTTATAATAGAAATAACAACTAAAACCGAAAGGAATACTGTATGGATACCAAATATGACGTCGTGGTCGCTGGGGCAGGACCTGCAGGGATCGGCGCCGCCCTGGAGGCGGCACGCTCGGGTGCTAAGGTCGCTCTGATCGAGCGCTACGGGTGCGTGGGCGGCAATCTGACCTTGGGATATGTCGGACCCTTAATGGGGCGCGTTTGCGCCGGCACGATGGCAGAGGAGATCGAGGATCTTATTTGCACGAAAAGAGGAAAGGTCCCCGATTTTGAAAGGGCAAAGATCGCGCTGATCGAGGTGCTGGACAAGGCAGGCGTTGACGTTTTCTTGCAGACCGCGGTCGTTGGCGCTGTGAAAAAAGGCAAACGGCTTGAAAAAGTGCGTACCGCGGGGAAATTCGGCGAGATCGAATTTGTCGCAAAAGTCTTCATCGATGCCACAGGCGACGGTGACCTTGCGGTGCAAAGCGGCTGCCCCTTCGAGATCGGCAGAGAGGGCGATGGGCTTGTGCAGCCCGTCACGCTGATGTTCGTGATCGATGGCGTTGATCCGAATCAGACGTTGCTTTGCAAGCATGAGGAGCACTATACCGAGCTTGGCGACGGTCGCGAATATCTGGACCTTTGCCACAAGGCGTGCGAGAGCGGTGAGCTGCCCAAAAACGTGAATATCGTGCGACTTTACAGCACCGATGAAGCCACCGAGCGCATGGTAAACGCCACGCAGGAAAACTATATCGATCCCCTGGATCCCCTTGCTGTATATCGCGCCGAGGTCGAGCTGCGCGCGCAGATCAAAAAGATCATGGACTTTTTGAAAAACAACATCCCCGGCTTTCAAAACATTCGCATAAAAGGCAGTGCCTCTACCCTTGGTGTGCGCGAATCCCGTCGGATCGTGGGGCGGTATCTGCTTACCGAGCAGGACCTCATACAGGGTAAGACCTTCCCCGATGCGGTGGTGCATCACGCGTATTTCCCCATGGATATCCACAACCCCGCAGGGCCGGGGCAATCCGTGAACGAAAGGGGCGTTCCCCACAAGCCAAAGCCCTATGACATTCCATTCTCGGCGATGTGTCCCCTTGATTGCGACAATCTGATCACCGCCGGGCGTTGCATTTCGGGCACGCACGTGGCGCACTCCTCCTATCGCGTCATGCGCATCTGCATCGCGATGGGGCAAGCCGCGGGTGCGGCAGGCGCGATCATGTGCAAAACGGGCGACACAACGCAAACACTGGATCCTCAATTGATCCGCCGCCACCTCATTTCCCGCGGCGTGGCATTAGAATAACAACAAAGCCCCCGTGCCGAGCAAGCTCGGCACAGGGGCTGATTTTATTATCACTCTAATTGCTCGGGCTGAGCGGTGGGTTTCTCCTCTGGCTTTGCGGTGACCTTTTCCTCGGTCTTTTCGGGGGCGGGTACGGGCAGCTCCGCCACGACGGGGGCGGCATCGCCTGCGGGCTTCTCTGCCTTCTCCTTCTTCGGCTTTTTGGGCAGTGCCTTGCGGTTTTGCGCGGTAAAGACACCAAAGGTCACGGCAAACACAAGTGCAAGCACCGCAATACCAAAGATGAAGTAGCGGTTCTCGATCAACGGATCGACGATCTGCCAAACGCCCACGGCGCCAAGCAGGATGTAGATGCAAAAGAGCCAAAGCGGCACCTGCTTTTGCTCCTCGATGCCCTTCACAAGATAGGCGCGGACAAGCTGCATCGCAGCACCAAGCCACAACGCAAGTCCGACGACCGAGCAAGCCTGCATATCCGAAAAGAACGGGATATGAACGGCAGAGCCGAAGCCTTGCGCGAAGACCGTGAGCAACAGGATGGCGATCTCAAGGATCAAAAATGCTCTCACGCCCTTGTGGCGGTAGCGAGCCACCAACGGGATCACGGCAAAGATCACATACAGCAAAAGGGTCACGGCGGTGAGGATATGAATGATCTGCTGTCCGATATACAGATCCCCCACGCCGAAGCCGTCCAGAAACATCAAAACCGACAGCACCGACAGCAAAATGCACACGATCAACGTAAAGATCCAATTTTTCATTAACTTTTGCATTTGAGCTCCTCCTGATTTTTATACACTTTTTATTATTCCCGATCCTCGGGTATACCGTCCAAATTGAATAGCGTCCGTATGACACCGAACACAAAGCCGATCGCGATCGCCGCCACCGAAAACAGCAGCACCACCAAAAACAGCGCCGTGACCACGGTCGCATAGGTGCGAAAGCCCGAGATCGCAATACGCATCACGCGGTCGTCAAAGAGCAGCAAGATGCCCGTTGACAGCGCCGCAAGCAAAGAGAAGACCACAAAGCCCCCAAGCGCTTCCATCAGCTCCGTGGGGGTCACGTGCGCGCAAAAGCAGACCGCAAGCAGCAACAGGCACCCCACGATCCTTGCAAACACGCCCGCCTCACCCGCGCTGAACATTTTGGGGATCAGCGACAGCGCCGCAAGCGCATAAGCGCCAAAGTCAGCCCCCGCTTCGCCAAGCGCCTCGATCTCTTCAAAAAACGGCGGCAAAACACCATGAAAGAAGATCAAAAACAAAAGCAGGACCGTGCCAAGTCCCGTCACGACGGGCCCCAGCGCATAAAAGAAATTGCCAAGCACGGCAATGGGGTTTCTGGGGTTGTAGGAATGCTCGACAAAGCCAAGCTCACCGTCCGGATCGTGGATGTTCAACAGGCAAAAATCCTCGATACGGTGAAGGGTCAGCACCGCCATCATAGCGTGCCCCAGCTCCCGCAAGGGGGTGGAGAGCACCGAGGCGGCAAGGATCAGCGGCCTTCCTGCATCCTCCCCCACAAAAAAGCAGTAGGCCTGCCTGCAGCCCCACACGGCAAGCCCGAATAAAACGGGCGGTAAGCAGCAAAGCATGATGATCTGGGTAAATGAGGATAAAAAGCTCACCGCGCCACTTCCTTTCTGCCGTTTTTCGGGATTTTCGCACCCCGTTTGCGTGGATTTTACACGATTAGTATATCACACTTTCTATGTCCTGTCAATCAAGCAAGGCACAAAAATCTCGTTGACAAACCCCGAAACTTATGGTATACTACCACCGTAACTTCATCAAACGGTCGCGCGGTATCACGCCGAAAGGTATTACCGTGAGGAAAGTCCGGGCTTCACAGGGCAGGATAGCTGATAACGTCAGCCGCAGGTGACTGCCGGGAAAGTGCAACAGAA
>JAGALS010000063.1 GCA_017625065.1 Clostridia bacterium
ACAGGTTGGTACAGGATCCACGATCAACATTCCGTCCGTTGAAGGTCTACGAGTGCCGTTAGCCTTCCCCAGTGGGGGAAGGTGTCGCCGTAGGCGACGGATGAGGTGTATCCGCGACCGACAAGCGAAAATACCTCTCTTTTTCAAAACATTCCGCCGCCCTCTTGCAAACTTTTATAAAATGAGGTATAATATATCAGTTATAATAACGATTAAAGTAAAAGGGAAGCAAGTATGGACGAAAGAACTAGAAAAGAGATAAAGCGTCGCCGCACGTTTGCGATCATTTCGCACCCCGACGCGGGCAAGACCACGCTCACCGAAAAGCTGCTGCTTTACGGCGGTGCGATCCAATCGGCGGGCTCGGTCAAGGGCAAGCAGAGCGACAAGCACGCGGTTTCCGACTGGATGGAGCTGGAAAAGCAGCGCGGCATTTCGGTCACGTCGTCGGTGATGCAGTTCTGCTACAACGACTATTGCATCAACATTCTGGACACCCCCGGACACCAGGATTTCTCGGAGGATACCTACCGCACCTTGATGGCGGCGGACAGCGCCGTGATGGTCATTGACGCGGCGAAGGGCATCGAGCCGCAGACGCGCAAGCTCTTTCACGTTTGCGCCAAGCGCGGCATCCCGATCTTCACCTTCATCAACAAGCTCGACCGCGAGGCGCGCGACCCCTTCGACCTGCTCGACGAGCTGGAGCGCGAGTTCGGCATCGGCACTTACCCGATGAACTGGCCGATCAGCTGCGGCGTGACCTTCAAGGGCGTGTACGACCGCCGCGCGCGTGCCATCCACACCTTCGATAATTTCCACGGCGGCCGCAACCGCCTCAACGTCATCGAATGTGACGTCACCGACACCCAAAAGCTCGACGAGTTGATCGGCGAGAATCTGCGCGAGGAGCTTTGCGAGCAGATCGAGCTGCTGGACGGCGCGAGCTTCGATTTTGACGTGGAGGCGATCTCACGCGGCAAGCTCTCGCCCGTGTACTTCGGCTCGGCGCTCAACAACTTCGGCGTGGAGGACTTTTTGGAGGGCTTTTTGGAGATGACCTCGGCGCCTTTGTCGCGCGCATCGGACGTCGGAACGGTGTCGCCGTTTGACGACGGATTTTCGGCATTCGTGTTCAAAATTCAAGCCAATATGAACAAGGCACACCGCGACCGTATCGCATTTTTGCGTATCGTATCGGGAAAATTTGAACGCGGCAAGGAATATTTCCACGTGCAGGGCAAACGCCCGATCAAGCTTTCCCAGCCTCAGCAGATGATGGCGCAGGAGCGCGAGGGCGTTGAGGAAGCCTTTGCAGGCGACATCATCGGCGTGTTCGATCCCGGTATCTTCTCGATCGGTGACACGGTCTGCGCGAAGGAAAGCAAGGTCACCTTTGAGGGCATCCCGACCTTCGCGCCCGAGCATTTCGCTATGGTCGAGCAGATTGACTCGATGAAGCGCAAGCAGTTTGCAAAGGGTATGGATCAGATCGCCAAGGAGGGTGCGATCCGCATCTTCTTTGAACCCGACGGCGGCTTTGAGCGCGTGGTGGTGGGCGTCATTGGCGTTTTGCAGTACGACGTGCTGAAGTTCCGTATGGAGAGCGAGTACGGCGTGAAGTACTTGCACAGCGCGCTGCCCTTCCAATTCATTCAGCGCATCGCAAACGAGGATATCAACATCGCTACGTTGAACCTCGCCTCGGACACCAAGGTCGTGCGCGACGTGTTTGGGCGCTATTACCTGCTCTTCACGGGGCAGTGGAGCATCAAGTGGGCGATCGACAACAATCCCGCGCTCGTGCTGGAGGATTTTGATCGGATTTAGTGTGGATGGCGTGGCGCTCGCTTGTTGGTCGCGGATACACCTCATCCGTCGCCTACGGCGACACCTTCCCCCACTGGGGAAGGCTAACGGCACTCGTAGACCTTCAACGGACGGAATGTTGATCGTGGATCCTGTACCAACCTGTCCCTACGGTGTGTGCACAATGCTCGCCAAACGGACAGTCGAGACTTGCAAAGCAAGTGGTACGCCATGTCCCTACGGGGTTGTGCGTCATCCTGAGCAAGGGCGCAAGCCCGCGTCGAACTTTTGCGAGGTGCAGCGTAGCAAACGAGCAAAAGCGCAAGGCGTTAGCCGCAGCGGGATCTAGTAAGGATTTACAATAGCTTTCGTGCGTGAAGTAACATTTACCACGAAAAGCTATCAAAACTCCAAACGAGACCCCGCTTGCCTAAAGGCTCGCGTTTTTGTTTTGCTGTTCCGCAAAACAAAAATTCGACTGCGTGTGGGTCGTTGCTTTTACTACGCTATTCCATAACAATCACTCCACACTCCGCTCAGGGTGACGCACAAACTTGAAGTTTCCGGTAATTTGCAAAGCAAATCGACGGCGTTTAGCCGTCGCGGAAACTTCATCTGCTTCGCCTTACGGCGAAGCTGGCTCAGGGTGACACATGCAGGCTTGTGCCAAGAGTTTTTGGTAATTTGCTATGCAAATCGGCGGTGTTCAGCCGCCGCAAAAACTCCCGTTACTCGCCGAAGGCGAGTTCATGCTTCGCTCAGGATGACACGTAGCCATAAGGATAACACAAGGCCGTGGGGATATCCCTTTCGTTTGCGTTGACAAAAACCGCCGTCCGTGATATACTATGATAAATATGTTAGAAAGGAGAACGTTATGTCGATCTGTCGCACCTGTGGCGTGAAGCTTGAGGACGGGGCGCGCTATTGCCCGAACTGCGGCGTTGAGCTTTGTGAAACCAACGTCGGTGACACGCCCGAGATCCCGCAATCGCTTGGAAAACACGCGTACGTGACCGAATATTCTCCTTCCTACAAAAAGTGGCGCCTTGGCGCGGCGCACTTCCTGTTTATGATCCCGATTTTGATCATCGCGGGCTTCATCGGGATGGTGGTGACGGCGCTGCTTGCCGATCCCGTCGTGCCCGTACAGCCCGAGGTCGAGATGTTTTATGAGGGGCTGACCCCCGTTATGTCCCATAACGGTACCGAAAAACCGCTTTGGGGCTACATCAACGGCAGCGGAGAGCAGGCGATCGAGGCGCGCTTTGACCAGGCGCTTGATTTTGGCGACAACGGTCTTGCCGCGGTCTGCTACGCAGGGCGTTGGGGCTTCATTGATAAAAAGGGCGAGTTTGTGATAAGACCTGTTTATGAGGATGCACAGAATTTTGGCGAGCACGATTATGCGCCCGTCAAGGCAAACGGCTCCTGGGGCTACATTGACGAGCTGGGAGCGCTTGTCATCAATCCGCAGTTTGACAGCGCCTACACCTTTGCCGAAAACGGTCTTGCCCTGATCGAGATCGGCGGAAAATACGGCTACATCAACCGCAAGGGCATTTACGTGATCGAGCCGCAATACGACGATGCTCAGAGCTTCGGCGTGGACGGCTATGCCGCGATCTACACCTACGGCAAGTGGGGTATGATCGATAAAAGCGGCGAGTATATCTTCAATCCGCAGTTCGATGCGCTCTTCCCCTTTACCGAAAACGGCCTTGCGCTGGTCGAAAAGGAGGGGGCTTACGGCTACATCGACCTTGAGGGGTTGTATGTGATCGCGCCCAGCTTCGAGCACGCCTATCCCTTCGGCAAAAACGGGCTTGCGCTTGTGAGATCGAACGGGAAATACGGCTTCATCAACAGCAGCAACACCTATGCGATCGAGCCCGTGTTCGACGATGCGCTGCCCTTTGATGACGGCAGCGGTCTTGCCGCGGTCTGCTACGCGGGGCGGTGGGGCTACGTTGATTATTACGGCAAATACGTGATCGAGCCACAATTTGAGCAGGCAGGCTCCTTCCACAGCGGTCTTGCCGCCGTCAAGGACGGCGCGGGATGGCTTTATATCGACAGAAACGGCAAGGAGCAGTTCCGCCCCGACGCCGCGTGCGTGTATGCCACGCGCTTCACCGAGGACGGGTATGCGGTGCTTGTGTTTGAAAGCGAGGACGGTGTATGCCGCTTCCGCGTTGTGAACAAAAAGGGACAGCCCATTGTGGGGCAGGATCTGCCGATGATATCGCCCCGCGCACTTGCACAGCTGAAGCTTTTGGATTAAATTTTCAATCACGTATCGGGAATTTCCCGAATTTTGTCCGCGGCACGTGAACGTGCCGCGGACGTTTTTGCTTGTGCGTGTTGTCTTGAGCGCACGGCGTAGCCCGCCTGCGTCACCCTGAGCCAGCTTCGCCGTAAGGCGAAGCAGATGAAGTTTCCGCGACGGCTAAACGCCGCCGATTTGCTTTGCAAATTACCGGAAACTTCAAGTTTGTGCGTCACCCTGAGCGCAGTGTGGAGATGCGATAAAGGAATAGCGCAGGAAAGAAGCGACCCACACGCAGTCGAATTTTTGTTTTGCGGAACAGCAAAACAAAAACGCGAGCCTTTCCTAGGCAAGCGGGGTCTAGTAAGGATAACCAATATCTCTCGTGCGCAAAGTAACGTTTGCTACAAGAGCCATCAAAAGTCGTTGCGAGATCCTCAAAGGACTTTGTTCTTTGCCTTTCAAAAACGCCCGATTTGTCGAACGTTTTTGAAAGTTCGACTGAGAAAATATGCCACAAGATGACGCAAAGGATGTACATCAAGAGTTTTTGGCAATTTGCGAAGCAAATCGGCGGCGTTGCCGCCGCAAAAACTCCCGTTACTCGCCGAAGGCGAGTTCATGCCTTTGCTCAGGATGACACGATAGCCCGAAGTTTTCGGTAATTTGCGAAGCAAATCGATGGCGTTTAGCCATCGCGTGAGCCTAATCTGCTTTGCAAAAGGCAAAGCTGGCTCAGGATGACGCAAAAACTCCCGTTACCCGCCGACTGCGAGCTTGCTACGCAAGCAACGATCGGGCATCGCAAGCGCTTCTTTGCCACCGTTTTGCACGGAAAAACCTCCCTTTGTGAAATTCGCGTGATTCCCCTTGACTTTTCACGCGGAATCGGGTACAATAAAAGCAGAAAACCAGGAAGAGGTGACTGATCATGGATGAAAAGAAAATGCAAGAGCAAGAGGCAGAGGTAGAGATCTATACCCTGCAGGACGAAGAGGGCAACGACCACGAGTTTGAGCTGATCGGCACGTGTGAGCGGAACGGCGTGACCTACTACGCGATGATCCCCGTCGAGGAAAACGAAAAGGAAGACGAGTTCTGCGAGTACGTGATCCTCAAGGGTGTTGTAGAAAACGGCGAGGAATCGCTTGTTTCGATCGACGATGACGACGAATTTGACGACGTTGCCGATTATTTTGACGATCTGTTCTCCGAGGAGATCGACTACGACGCGAAGTAAGAGCGTTAAAAACGAAAAACGCCTGCTGAGTGCGTGATGGTCGCGTTTGTGGAGCCTACACGAATGAATTGGAGCCCGGAAGAGAGTCCGAGCGTGGTTTGCAGACCTCCCTTTCCGTACCGATTGACTTGTCTCGGACGGGGTGAAGGACGTTGGGAGCAGTAAAGCGCTCGGCAGGGCACCGCCTTGTTATAAACAGGGTTCTCGTCACGCGATATTTATTTTTTACACACGGCTTGGCGGGTTATTTTCAATGATCTTCGCGCAAAATGGCGGCACCCTTGTGCCTTTTTGCGGCTTGAAAGGTGGGCAACCTTCCTGCGCCTCACAAAGCCCCAATTGCACGCGCCATTTCGTGCGAAGCTGCATTGAGGGAAAGTGTGCGCGAATGACCTTCGCGCAAAATGGCGGCACACTTGTGCCTTTGCGCGAAATCGTTCAGAAAAACAAATAAACAATAGCTGTGCGCCCTCGTTCGGGGCAGCCAAAATTGCTCCGCGCGAGTTTTTTTCGCGCGGAGCAATTTTTCATATACGTATAAAGGAGATTTGAACAATGGGCATTATCAAAGCAGTATTTGGTGCGATGGGCGGCGGACTTGCCGACTCGTGGCAGGAGGTTCTCGAAGCCGATCAGATGAGCGACACCACCGTCTTTACCCGTGGCGTGAAGGTGCGCAGCGGTGACAAGCGCAGCAGCAACAAGCGCGGCACCGAGGATACCATTTCCAACGGCTCGATCATTCACGTATACGACAATCAGTTTATGATGCTGGTCGACGGCGGCAAGGTGGTGGATTTCACCGCCGAGCCGGGGTATTATAAGGTCGACAACTCGTCGATGCCCTCGCTGTTCGCGGGGCAATTTGGCGAGAGCCTGAAGGAGACCTTCAGCCGTGTGAAATACGGCGGCGTGCCATCCACGACGCAGAAGGCGTATTTCATCAACCTGCAGGAGATCAAGGGCATCAAATTCGGCACCCGTACCCCCGTCAATTACTTTGACAACTTCTACAATTCCGAGCTTTTCCTGCGCGCGTTCGGCACTTACTCGATCAAGATCACCGATCCCCTCAAGTTCTATGCCGAGGCAATTCCGCGCAACAAGGACCGCGTTGACATTACCGACATCAACGAGCAATATCTTTCCGAATTTCTGGAAGCTTTTCAGGCGGCGATCAACAAAATGTCGGTGGACGGTATCAGAATTTCGCACGTGCCGAGCAAATCGCGCGAGCTGTCGCAGTATATGGCAAGCGAGCTGGACGAGAGCTTTCGCAGCCTGCGCGGCTTTGAGATCCAATCGGTCGGCATTGCCAGCGTTTCCTACGACGAGGAGTCCAAGAAGCTGATCAATATGCGAAACCAGGGCGCGATGCTGGGCGATGCCGCCGTGCGCGAGGGTTACGTGCAGGGCGCGATGGCGCGCGGCTTTGAGGCGGCGGGCAGCAACCCGAACGGCGGCGCGACCACCTTTATGGGTATGGGCATGGGTATGAACGCGGCAGGAGGCTTTGGCGCCTTCTCCGAGACCAACCGCGCCCAGATGCAACAGCAGCAAAGCGCGAGAGAAGCGGCCGCCGACGGCTGGGTCTGCGCTTGCGGCGCGAGCAATACGGGCAAGTTCTGTGCCGAGTGCGGCGCGAAGCGCCCCGAGGCAAGTGGCGCGTGGAGTTGCGCTTGCGGAAAGCAAAACACGGGCAAATTCTGCTCCGAGTGCGGCGCAAAGCGCCCCGAGGAAAACGGTTGGTTCTGCACCGAGTGCGGCACCAAAAACACAGGCAAATTCTGTGCAAATTGCGGCAAAAAGAAGGATTAATAGATGAACACGACCGCTACGGTTACATATCAATGCCCCAACTGCTCGGCGGGGCTTGCCTTCAACCCCGAAAAGCAGAAATTCTGTTGTGAGTTCTGCCTTTCGGAGTTCACCGAGCGCGAGCTGCTTTCTACTGAGAGCGCCCGCGAAGCGGAGCAGGCGGCAAGCGAGGCGGCGGAGCGCGCCGCCGAGGAAAGCGAGATCCCCGATGAGGAATACTGTGCCAAAATGGGGGAATACCATTGCGCGAGCTGTGGCGCGGATATCGTCTGCGACGATACCACCGCCGCCACCGAATGCCCCTACTGCCACAATCCCGTGATCCTTGGCGGCAGACTTGCGGGGCAGATGCGCCCGCATAAGGTGATCCCGTTCCGCTTTGATAAAGAGGGCGCAAAGGGAAAATTCAGACAGTTTGCAAAGCGCAAGTGGTTCGTGCCGCGCGATTTTGTCAGTGAGGCGCAGGTGGATAAGATCTGCGGCATCTATTATCCCTTCTGGTGCACCGATGCCGACACCACCGCCGCGATGACCGCCCGTGCCACCCGTGTGCGGACCTGGCGTGCGGGGGATTACCGCTATACCGAGACCTCGAAATTCCACATCGTACGCAAGGGCGAGATCCATTTTGAGGATATCGTCACCCCTGCGCTCAAAGAGGAGGAAAGGGAGATGCTAAGCGGCATTTTGCCCTATCCGTCCGATTCGTTGCAGGATTTTTCGATGCCGTATCTGTCGGGCTTTCTTGCCAAAAAGCGCGACATTGAAAAGGACGCCGTGCGCGAGGCGGTGCGCGCCCGTATGGCGGGATACGCGCAAACACTATTGCAAAACACCATCCACGGCTATGCAACCGTCACTCCAACGGCACCCCGCTTGCTCACAAAGCGGATGCATTGGGATTACACCCTGATGCCGATCTGGCTGCTGACCTATTCGCGCAAGGGTAAGACCTACACCTACGCGATGAACGGCTACACGGGCAAGGTCTGGGGACAGCTGCCCGTCAGCGGCAAGCGGCTTGCCGTGCTCGGTGCGATCGTCGGCGTTGTCGCGGGGCTTCTGGCAGGGCTGATCCGTGCCTTCTTGTTTTAAAAAGGGGGTAACGGTATGAGAAAAACGATGTTTTTTGTGTTGATCGTCGCCCTTTTGGCGATGTCGGCTCTGCCGACACTCGCGCACAGCGCAACGGTGTATGACGATGCGGAATTTTTGACAAAAGAGGAGATCGCATACCTTTCCGAGGTCTGCGATTGCTATACCGACGGTATCGCATTTTTTGTGCTGACCTCCGCGCGGCAAATGACCTCCTCGCAGGTCGAGCGCCGTCTTTCGATCGATGCCGAGACCGATGCCGTCGTGCTTGTGATCGACAAGCAAAACGACACCTATTTTTATGAAATGTTCACCTATAACCGCGCCAACGAGCTGTTTTCCGACGCGCAGGTGAATGAAATGTTAGATCACCCCTCGGTCTATGACAGCATCAAATCGGGCGAGCTCGCCCTTGGCGTCAAGTGCTTCTTGTCGCTCGCGCAAACGCGCGTGACAAGGGCGTATGAGGAACAGCAAGCAAAAGAGGCGCGCGAGCCGCTGATGATCGCGATCACGGCGCTTGCGGTCGCCCTGCTTTCGGGCGGTGGCGCGGTGCTTGGCGTGTTCCTTTATTACAGGCGCAAGCAGCACGGTGAAAGCTATCCGCTTGACCGTTACGCGACTCTTGATCTGACCGAATCGCACGACCGTTTTGTCGGCAGCTACGTCACCCGTGTACGGGTACAAAGCAACAGCGGCGGCGGTGGTGGCGGCAGAGCCTCGGGCGGCTCCCGCGGCAGGCGGTGAGATCACGAAGGATGCTCTCCTCATCCACCGCTAACGCGGTCCCCCTTCTCCGCTGGAGAAGGCTTGTAGGGACGGGCGTCCTCGACCGTCCGTGATCCGCGATTCATAGAAGTGTAATGCCCAAACCTGTAGGGGGCGACGTCCTCGACGCCCCGTTTGTAAAACGTTTTACAAACAAAACGGCTGCTGTGTCACCCTGAGCCAGCTTCGCCTTGCGGCGAAGCAGATGAAGTTTCCGCGATGGCTAAACGCCATCGATTTGCTTTGCAAATTACCGAAAACTTCGGGGTTGCCAAAGCCGGTGCGTCACCCTGAGCCAGCTTCG
>JAGALS010000064.1 GCA_017625065.1 Clostridia bacterium
GGCTAAAGGATAGTTGCCACATCTGTGGCAGTGGGGCAACTTCCGCAAGTGGCGGATCATTCGACGAGCCTATAGGCTCAGCGTGTGAAATGCCCCAAGGGGGCTTGTGCAAGCCACCAGCACGGCTGGTGGTCATGACTCTAAAATTTCGCTGCAATTCAGCGTCGGATCCAGACCGTAGCCGTCCCGCAGACTATACAGAAATACGTAGCCGGAGGGTAGGGAGCTGGGGGTATAACCGGTGAATTTTTTAAAGACCCTGTTAAAATTGCGAATGGTATTAAATCCGCAATCCGCGGATATATCGGTGATATTCATGTTGCCCTTTTTCAGCTTTTCGATCGCTGCCGTTATCCTTACGATGCTCAGATAATGCGTAAAGGTCATACCGAAAATGCTATGAAAGACCTTTGAAAAATAAGGCTCACTGAAGTGCAGAGCTTTCGCGGCCTGCGAAAAGGTGAGCGTGCCGTATTCGCTTGATACCATTTTGCAGATCGTGTTATACAGCTCGTTTGTGCTGGTTCTGCCCGACTCCGCGCTTTCGACAGTCTGCGTCGGCTCACCTCTGAGCATGGTGATAAAAAGCTGTGTGGCGATACAGTCTGCCATGATGTGGCTATGATCAGTCCCTGCTTTTAGCTCTGCGGCGATACTGTTCAAGGTGCCTTCGATCTGTGCGCTTTTGCCGATCAGTGGGGAGCGCAGCTTGTATGAAGCAAATATACTTTCAAAATGCTTTTGCCTTGCCTTCAGCACGGTGATGATCGTTGACGGATCTGACTGTATGTGATGGATATCGTTACTGTGGACGAAGATGCAATCCTTTGATCGCAGGTGAAAAAAATTCTCATTGATAAAGATGTTTGCATTTCCTTCACACACGCAAACAAGCTCGTGATCGCTGTGATAATGCGAGATATTGTTCAAATTTTTATATTTGGTGCAGCTGACGTGCGCGTTCCCTTGCATACTGCTGATCTCATATACGGTTTTGATGGCGCATCCCTCCTTTTCTGTTACATTATAACATTCAAGTTAACAAATGTCCATACTTGTGAAAGAAATTTCTTGCTAAAGCGCTGAAAGTATTGTATCATTAACTTACAGAACAGGTAAGGAGGAGAATGATGAAAAAGAATTTTTGGCTGTTGGTGGGAAGTCAGACGCTGTACGGCGATGACGTATTAAAAACGGTAGATGCCCGTGCCGCAGAAATGGCAAGGTATCTCAACGAGGGCGGCAAGCTCCCCTATGCGCTGCTCTACAAGGGAACGGCAAAGAGCAACGGTGAAATATCGGATGTGATCCGCGAGGCAAACTACGACGCCGAGTGCGCCGGTATTATCACCTGGTGTCACACCTTTTCCCCCTCGAAAATGTGGATCAATGGACTTGCCGCGTTGCAAAAGCCCTATTGCCATCTGGCGACGCAGTATAACCGCGATATCCCGAATGAAGAGATCGATATGGATTTTATGAATCTCAATCAGGCGGCGCACGGTGATAGAGAGCACGGCTTCATCGCGGCGCGTCTGCGTATGCCGCGCAAGGTGATCGCGGGCTATTGGAAGGACGAGCGCGTGATCGGCAAGCTGTCGGCGTGGATGCGCTCCGCCATCGGCGTTGCCGTTTCGCGCGCGCTGAGGTTGATGCGCTTTGGCGACAATATGCGCGAGGTCGCCGTGACCGAGGGCGATAAGGTCGAGGTGCAGGCAAAGCTCGGTTGGCAGGTGAACACCTGGGCTGTGGGCGATCTTGTGAAGGAAATGAACGCCGTCACCGAAGCCGAGATCGACGCGCAAATGGCGGAATATGAAGCAAAATACGATATCGCCACCGACAATCTCGCGGCGATCCGCTATCAGGCAAGGGAAGAGATTGCCATTGAAAAAATGATGAAGCGCGAAGGATGTCTGGCGTTTTCCAACACCTTCCAGGACCTTTACGGTATGGAGCAGCTCCCCGGGCTTGCCTCGCAGCACCTGATGTCCAAGGGCTACGGCTACGGCGGAGAGGGCGATTGGAAGGTCGCGGCAATGACCGCCATTATGAAGGCAATGGGTGAGGGTGGCAACGGCGCATCTGCCTTTATGGAGGATTATACCTACCATTTGGAAAAGGGCAACGAATATTCGCTTGGCGCGCATATGCTGGAGGTCTGCCCCTCGCTTGCGGCAGACAAGCCGAGGATCGAGACGCACCACCTTGGCATTGGTATGAACGAAAAGGATCCCGCGCGTCTTGTGTTTGAGGGCAAGGCTGGCAGCGCGATCGTCGTTTCGCTTGTGGATATGGGCGGTAGACTGCGCCTCATTTGTCAGGACATCGAGTGTGTGAAGCCCATTATGGATATGCCCAACCTTCCCGTGGCGCGCGTGATGTGGCGACCGCTGCCTGATCTCTTGACAGGCATCGAGTGTTGGATTACCGCGGGCGGCGCGCATCACACGGTGCTCTCTTACGACGTGAGTGCCGAGATGATGAAGGATTTTGCCAATATGATGGGTATCGAGTTCGTACACATCACAAAGGATACCACGGTCGATGCGCTTGAAGAAAAGCTGATGATCGCCGACCTTGTTTGGAAACTGAAATAATGAAGGAATAAAAAATGCTGAAAAAATTTAAATTAACGGACGGATTATTATACAGGCAAGCAAAGCTTGTGTGCGAAAACATCATTCCGTACCAAGAAAAGATCTTAAATGATGAGGTGGAGGACGCTGCACCCTCTCACGCGATAACGAATTTTAAAAATGCGGCATACCTGAACAAACACGGACACAAGGCTGAAAACGGCGACTTTTACGGCCAGGTGTTTCAGGATAGTGACGTTGCGAAATGGATAGAGGCTGCGGCATATTCGTTGCTGATAAAGCCCGATGCGGAGCTGGAAAAACGCATTGATGAAATGTGCGATATTATTGCAGAAGCGCAAGAAGCGGATGGATATCTCGACACTTATATTACGCTTGCTCGCCCCACGGAAAAATTCAAGAATCTGCTGGAGGCACACGAGCTGTATTGCTCGGGACACATGATGGAGGCGGCGGTTGCGCTGTATGAGGTCACGGGAAACAGAAAGCTTTTGAATGTAATGGAGAAAAATGCGGATCTGCTGTACCGTCATTTTATAACGGATGGTGCCGAAGGGTATCCCGGACATCCCGAGATAGAGCTTGCGTTGATGCGCTTGTACCATACGACGGGAAACGAAAAGTATAGGGAGCTGGCGGCGCATTTTATCAATGTGCGCGGGGTGGATTCCGACTTTTTCCTTAAGGAGGCAGAGAAGCGGGACTGGACGGTATGGAACGTCAATCCCCGAAAAACCGAATCCAATCAAAGTCACCTTCCCGTAAGAGAACAGACCGACGCAAAGGGACACGCTGTCAGAGCAGCGTATCTGTATACCGCTATGGCGGATGTTGCGATCGAGACGGGGGAGGAGGCACTTTCCAAGGCGTGCTTCAAGCTTTTTGACAGTATCGCGAACAGACAAATGTATATCACCGGGGGAATCGGCTCAACAAGGCACGGCGAAGCCTTTTCCACCGATTACGACCTTCCGTCCGATACGGCATACTGTGAGACCTGCGCTTCGATCGGGCTTGCTTTCTTTACATTGCGATTGTTAAAAATGAAGCGTCAGGGCATCTATGCCGACGTGATGGAGCGCGCGATATTTAATACTGTTCTTGCGGGAATAGAGCTTGACGGAAAGAAGTTTTTCTATGTAAATCCGGTAGAAGTGATTCCGGGTGTTTCGGGAAAAACAGCAGCGCATCGACGTGCTCTGCCTCAGCGATTCAAATGGCACAGCTGCGCTTGCTGTCCCCCCAATGCCGCGAGGTTCTTTGCTTCGATCGCCAACTACGCATGGGACGAGCAGGACGGTGTTCTGTATTCCAATATTTTTACGGCAGGTGAGCTTACATTATCAAATGTAAGTGTTGACGTGGAGACGTCGTATCCGTTTGGAGACACCGTAAAATATACCGTTAAAAGCGGAAGAGCAAAACTTGGAATACATATACCTCAATTTACATTAAACAATTACAGCATTACGGCACAGGGCAAGCTTGAGGACGGATATTATTACGTTGACGTAAAGGAGGGAGACGTGATAACGCTTAAGCTTGATATGACGCCCCGCGTGAATCGATGCAATATTAAGGTTGCGTCAAACAGCGGTAAGGCGGCGATCACGGTTGGTCCTATCGTTTACTGTGCCGAGGGCGCGGATAACGAGGGCGAGGTGTTTGGATTTACACTTGACAGCTCAGCAGATCTGGAGCTCAAAGCCGAAGCGCCCGCGCAAATAGGCGGTTTTTCCGAAGCCGCATACGACCTTGGAGAAGTATATACGATCACCGCAACGGGTACTGAATTGGTTTGTGATGAACCTCAAGCGCTTTATTTCAGTGACGGATACCGAGAGGAAAAGCGACAAATAAAATTGATCCCGTACTTTATGTGGGGCAACAGAGGCTTAAATCAAATGCGTGTTTGGTTACCAATCAAATAATGCTATCATTCCCTTGACGGCGCGGAAAGGGGCTTGCGGAAGCTGACAAGACAAAATGCAGCGGGAGCTGACGAAAACAGATATCAGTACAAAGGAGTATAAGATGGAAAAGTATCTGATCAATCCGAATGAAAGAATCGCAACGATCAACAAGAATATTTACGGCCATTTCAGCGAGCATCTGGGCAGATGCATTTACGAGGGGCTTTACGTCGGCGAGGATTCTCCCATCCCCAACGTGAAGGGGATGCGATCCGATGTCGTAAACGCCCTGAAGGAGATCAAGATCCCCGTTTTGCGCTGGCCGGGCGGCTGCTTTGCCGACGAATACCATTGGAAGGACGGTATCGGTCCAAGGGAAAGCAGAAAAAAGATGATCAACACGCATTGGGGCGGTGTTTTGGAGGATAACTCCTTCGGCACGCACGAATTCATGGAGCTTTGTGAGCAGCTTGGGTGCGACGCGTACATTTGCGGAAACGTTGGCTCGGGCTCGGTTCAGGAAATGAGCGAATGGGTGGAATATATGACGCTGGACGGCGTGTCTCCCATGGCGGATCTGCGAAAGAAAAACGGCAGGGAGAAGCCGTGGAGGGTAAAATTCTTTGGCGTTGGTAACGAAAGCTGGGGCTGCGGCGGTCATATGACGCCCGAATATTATGCCGATGAGTACAGGCGCTATCAGACCTTTGTCAGAATATACGATAAAGAAAATCCCGTATACAAGATCGCGTGCGGGCCCAACGCTGCCGATTATAATTGGACCGAGGTGCTGATGAAAAAAGCGGCTCGGTATATGAGCGGTCTATCCCTGCATTACTATACTATTCCTACCGGAAATTGGAAGCATAAGGGCAAGGCGACTGTGTTTTCCGATGAGGAATATTATAATACGATCAAGAATGCGTACAAAATGGAGGAGCTTGTGCAGCGTCACAGCGAGATCATGAACAGATACGATCCCCAAAAGCGCGTTTCGCTGGTCGTTGACGAGTGGGGCACCTGGTACGACGTTGAGGAGGGGACAAATCCACGCTTCCTCTATCAGCAAAACGCGGTACGCGACGCGCTTGTGGCGGGACTTACCCTCAATATCTTCAACAAGCACAGCGATCGCGTCAGAATGGCAAATATCGCGCAGACCGTCAACGTGCTGCAATCGATCGCACTGACCGATGGCGAGAACACGGTACTGACGCCCACGTATTACGTTTTCAAGATGTATAGCGATCATCAGGAAAACACGTTGCTTGGCTCGTATATCACCACGCGCGATCTGTCGGATGACGGCGCGCTGCCGCAGCTGATCGAAAGCGCGTCCGCAAAAGAGGACGGCACGATCATTTCAACGGTCGTGAACACCTCGCTCACCGACGCTGCCGACATTCACTGCCAGATCGCCGACTTTGCGGTCAAGGGCGTGACGGCTGAGATCCTGACGGGCGATCCCCACGACCACAACGACTTTGAGAACAAGAACGTCGTTGGTATTCGCGAATTCAAGGATCTTGAATTGACTGCCGACGGCTTCAAGGTCTGTGTTCCGCCTTGCAGCGTTGTGAAGTTTATCATTACTTGATATGGAAGAATGTAAAAGATGCCTGCTGCTGGAAAGTGCGCGTGAGGATGTTTTTGCGTCTGTACAAGAGCATCTGCAAAAAATTCCGGAGAGCAAAAAAGCGCCCGAGGCGCTTTACAGACAGCGCTTGGCGCTTTGCCTTGAGTGCGAGCATCTGGTGTCGGGCACGTGTCTCAAATGCGGCTGCTACGTGGAGCTGCGCGCGGCGTTTTGGGGGCAAAAATGTCCCGACGCAAAACAGAAAAAGTGGTAACGTTCTTCAATTTTACTGACAGAGAGGGTTAAAATGAAGCAACATATATTGGGTATCGAGCTTGGCTCGACCAGAATAAAATCGGTTTTGATCGACGAGCACGCGGCGGTGGTCGCCACGGGCTCGCACGAGTGGGAAAACACACTTGTTGACGGGCTGTGGTCCTACTCGCTTGAGGACGTGGAAAAAGGCTTGCAGGCAAGCTTTAAGGACCTTGCGGCGCAATATCAAAGGATTTTTGGCGAGAAGCTGACCGAGGTCGGCGCGATCGGCATTTCCGCGATGATGCACGGCTACCTCGCTTTTGACAAAAACGACAAGCTGCTTGTGCCGTTCCGCACGTGGCGCAACACAAATACAGAGCAGGCGGCAGATGCGCTGAGCGAATTGTTTGCTTTTAACGTGCCGCTTCGCTGGAGCATTTCGCAATACTATCAGGCGATATTGAACGGTGAAGCGCACGTCGGGGACGTTGCGTTTCTGACCACGCTTGCAGGCTACGTTCACTATAAGCTGACGGGTGAGCGCGTGCTTGGCGTGGGTGATGCGTCGGGTATGTTCCCGATCAGCAATGGGAATTATGACCGCGTGATGCTTGAAAAATTCGATACCGTTGCATCGAAAAAGGGACATTTTGCACCGCTTGCGGAGCTGCTGCCGAGGGTGCTTTCGGCTGGAGAGAACGCGGGAACGCTGACCGAAACGGGTGCCAAATGGCTGGATCCGACGGGGAATTTGAAGGCAGGCTGTATGCTGTGTCCCCCCGAAGGGGATGCGGGCACGGGTATGGTCGCCACCAACAGCGTTACGCCCAAAACGGCAAACGTGTCGGCGGGGACGTCGGCGTTTTTGATGGCGGTGCTGGAAAAGGATCTTGACTCCTATTACAAGGAGATCGACGTGGTCACGACCCCCGCGGGTGATCCCGTGGCGATGGTGCACGTCAATAATTTCGCGTCGGAGATCACCGCTTGGACGGGTCTTTTTGAAGAGGTCATCGCCCTTGGCGGCGGTGAGATGACACGCGGGCAACTCTTTGATGCGCTTTACGGTAAGTCGCTTGAAGCGGACGCGCGCTGCGGCGGACTTGTGGGCTATAATTTTCTTGCGGGCGAGCCGATCGTCGGGGTGAACAACGGTATGCTGACCATCGCCAGAAGGCCCGACGGCAAACTGACGCTTGCCAATTTCATGAAGATGCACATCTATTCGGCGCTTGGCTCGCTTGCTATGGGCTGCGAGATGCTGCAAAAGGAGAGTGTGAGGATCGACAGTGTTTGCGGCCACGGCGGCTTTTTCAAAACACCCGTGGTGGGGCAGAGCGCGATGTCCGCGGCAGTCGGCGCACCCGTGACCGTGATGAAAAACGCGGGCGAGGGCGGCGCGTGGGGCATTGCGGTGCTTGCGCTGTTCGCGCTTTGCGGCAAGGGTAGCTTGTCGGCTTTCCTTGACGGCATTTTTGAAAGCGCCGAAAAATCAACGCTCACGGCAAGCGATGCGGAGATCGCTGCCTTCAACGCCTTTATGGAGCAATACAAAAAGGGGCTTGCCGTCGAAAAGCTCGCCTCGGAGGTGCTGTGATGTTAGAGGAACTGAAAAAAAGAGTATTTGAGCAAAATCTTGCGCTGGTGAAAAACGGGCTGGTGGTGCTGACCTGGGGCAACGTGTCGGCAAGAGACGGTGAAACGGGATGTATCGTCATCAAGCCAAGCGGCGTGCCGTATGACACGATGCGGGAAGGTGATATGGTGGTCGTGGACGAAAAAGGCAATACCGTTGAGGGAAATTACCGACCGTCAAGCGACCTGCCCACACATTTGTACCTTTATAAGCAATATCCGACGCTCGGCGGCATCGTGCATACCCATTCGAGCTACGCGACTGCCTTCGCGCAAAGCGGCAGAGCGATCCCCGCTTACGGCACCACGCACGCCGATGCCTTTTACGGCAGCGTGCCCTGCGCCCGTGCGCTCACGAATGAGGAGATCGACGAGGCGTATGAGTGGAACACGGGCAAGGTGATCGCCGAGGCGGTGAGCGACATTGAGGCGATCCCCGCAATGCTTGTGAAGAATCACGGCGTGTTCACGTGGGGCAAGAGCCCCGAAAAGGCGGTGGAGAACGCCGTCACGCTCGAGGAGGTCGCCAAAATGGCGCTGCTCACCGAGCGGTTGAACCCGAGCACCCCCGAGATCGATCAGCACCTGCTTGACAAGCACTATTTCCGCAAGCACGGCAAAAACGCCTACTACGGGCAGAAATAAAGGCCGAATGGGCAGAACATATCAAGAAGGCACGGCATTAGCGTAGTGCCTTTAAAGGCACTACGCAACTATGATCGCCTGCGGCGAGCTTAGAGCTATGATTGGCTACGCCAAGTTATGATGTGCCTTCGGCACAGCTTGAAGCAACAAGGCGATCATATCATAACGCTTGCGAAGCAAACTCATAACGGCGAGCGTAAGCGAGCCTTATAGCTCATAACTAAAATAGCTTCTGTGTACGCAGATGCAGTGCTTGCCAAGAAAAAAGGGCGAAGAATTTCAGCAATTCTTCGCCCTTTTCCTGTCGGTAGGTAACGTATTCTATTGAATTTCAAAAATTGTCCTTAAGAGTACGTCCCATTTGTCGGTGGCATTTTTTGAGTTGATATCGGTTTGTTGAATTTGCTGTTTTTGTGCGCGCGATTTTTGTGAATTGTTACGAATTTCAGGGGAGATGCTTGCAACACACGCGCGTGCGTGCTATAATAAAGTATCAAATTTTAAGGAGAGAGAAAATGAGAAAAACAAACAGATTTGTTCGGATCATTTCAATGATGCTTGCGCTTTTGCTTGCTGTGATCGCGCTTGCATCCTGTAACGAAGCCACCGTGATACAGGGCAAATCCGCCTATGAATTGGCGGTGGAAGCAGGCTTTGAGGGCACGCTTGAGGAGTGGCTGGAGTCCTTGAAGGGCGATAAGGGCGACACCGGTGAAGCAGGTGCCAAGGGCGATAAGGGCGATACCGGCGAAAAAGGTGATACCGGTGCCAAGGGCGACACGGGCGCCAAGGGCGATAAGGGTGACACCGGCGCTAAGGGCGAAAAGGGTGACACCGGCGCCAAGGGCGAAAAGGGCGACACCGGCGCACCCGGCAAGTCCGCTTATCAGTTGGCGCAGGAGCAGGGCTTTGAGGGCACGCTTGAGGAGTGGCTGGATTCCTTTGTCGACAGAACGCTTGCGGAAATCGAAAAGGCACAGAAGCTGCAGGAGCTGATGACGCTCAAGCACGAGCTTCGCGTGGACGCGAACGGCGATTTCAAGGTCTTGTATATGGGTGACGTGCAGTATTCCGGTGAGCACGTCGGCGCGGATACCATCGGATACATCAAGACTCTCGTCGACCGCGAGGATCCCGATCTTGTGCTGTTCCTTGGTGATAACCACCACGGCGGCAATCTGACCGCGACACAGTTCAGAACCTATCTGAACGATATGGTGGGATATATCGAAGAAAAGCAGATCCCCTGGGCGCACGTTTACGGCAATCACGACGATGACAAGAACGTTCTGATGAAGGAGCAGCAGCAGGCGATCTACGAAAGCTTTGAATACTGCATTTCCAAGGCGGGCGA
Source organism: Clostridia bacterium (assembly GCA_017625065.1). GTDB lineage: Bacteria > Bacillota > Clostridia > Oscillospirales > CAG-272 > Firm-07. The sequence goes on from JAGALS010000064.1 coordinate 9,982, forward strand.
CGCCGATCTGTTCGGCGTTGGTAACTACGCGCTACCCGTGCTCTCCAACGACGGCACGAAGATCGAGTTTGTGATCTACGCGCTGGATTCGGGCTCTTACCGCAGCCCTGCGTTGCCTGATAGCCCAACACCTGACGGCCTGCATAAATGGGTCGGAAAATATGAGGCGATACAGGTCAACCAGGTCGAATGGTATAAGGAGACCTCCGATCTGTTTGCCGAATTCAACGGCGCGAAGGTGCCCGCTATGATGTACTTCCATATTCCGATGCAGGAGACCTACATCGCGTGGAGCAAGCGCCATACGGAGAACCTTCCCTACACGGGCGAGCAGGGAGAGCCTGTCTGCGCGCCGACCTTTAACGCGGGGCTTTTTGATGCGATCAAGGCGCAGGGCGACGTGCAGATCGTTTGTAACGGCCACGATCACCTCAATGATTTCACGGTCACGTATCAAGGCGTGACGCTTTGCTATAACGGCTCGCTCGGTAAGCAATATTATTACGACGACGATCTGCTGGGCGGACGTGTCGTCACCTATACGGGTAACGCCGAGGATGCGTTTGAAACGCGCATGTCCTATATTAACGAAAGACCCTTGGAGAACGTGATCATTGATCTTGACATCAGCAATAACACCGTGACCAACGGCGCTGCGGGCGGTCCCGCGGTTGAGCTGCACAACGCAAGCAGCGGAAGCGCAACGCTTGGCACCGTGGATGGACGCGACGTCATTGTGTTTGAAACCGACACGAGTGGGCAAACCAAGGCATATATCGTAAGCTCCAAGGAGCTTGAAAGCACCCTTGCCGACGGATTTTCCTACGAGGTCTACTTTAAGCCCACGGCAGCCTTCAACGGAGCCGAATACGTCGGCGTGCTTGACTATGAGGAGGCGGGCGGCTTCGGCTTGAACGTTATGCCGAGCAATACCGCCGGCATGGTGAAGCTGCAGGCAGAGCTTGCGGTCGTGAAGGGAAGCGGCAAGGAATGGAAGGCGATCACCTATGACGTGGCGGCGGATCAGTGGTGCCACTGTGTATTTTCCTATAATGGCGGCAGCACGATCTCCTTTTACGTTAACGGCGCTCTTGTGGACGAGATCGACGATATTACCACAGATATGAAGATGCCCAGCCTCGGCGATACGCCGCACATCGTGATCGGTGCGTGTGCGAAAAAGTCCGGTATTACGACGCAAGGTATGACGGGCAGCATTGCCGTTTGCAGGCTTTACGGCGTTTCGGCAAATGCGGGATTTGCGTGGAAGGCGTTTTCTGAGGCGACCGATGCGCCGATCCTTGAGCTGGAGATCGAAGCCGCCAACCAAACCGTTACGAACGGCAGCGCGGGCAGCGCAACGCTTGAGCTGCACAATGCAAGCAGCGGCAGCGCGACGGTCGGCACCGTGGATGGGCGTGATGTCATTACATTTGCCACCAATACAAGTGGCGAAACGACGGCGTATATTATGGATGCCTCGGCATTGAATGACGCTCTTTCTGACGGATTTTCTTATGAGGTCTATTTCAAGCCCACGGCTGCCGTGACCTCGGGCTATACGGGCGTGATCGACTATGAGGAAAAGGGCGGATTCGGACTGAATCTTTATCCCGGCAGCACAAGCAACACTGTGAAGCTGCATGCCGAGATCGCGGTCAAGAATGGCAGCGGCTACGTTTGGGTGGAGCTGATCAAGGAGGTTGACCTGAACGAGTGGTATCACTGTGTGTTCTCCTACAACGGCGGTGACAGCGTTGCCTTCTACGTCAACGGCGAGCGTGTGACGGCGATGAAGGTGGATGAGAAGGATGTTACGGATTATACGCTGACCACCGAGATGGCGATGCCCTCCTTCTCCAATGGCAATCCCCACATCTGTATCGGCGCATGCGCTGACAGCAATAAAATCGCAACGCAAGGTATGACGGGCAGTATTGCGATCTGCAACCTTTATTCTGTTCCCACCGATGCCGAGGGCGCTGCCGCGCTGTACGGTAACGTTGTGAACGGATAAGAAAAAAGCAAACGTATCTTAAAAAAACAAACAAAAAGGGCAGCCTCAAATGCAAATTTGAGGCTGCCCTTGTGTTTTATTACGCGAAGTCAAAGGAAATGATCGGCACGGTGTCGCCCTCACCCCAAGAGGCTTCGGGCACAAGGATGAGCTTATCAAAGGTCATATCGGGCTCGATGTGATGCGCGCGCTGTCTGTTGTCACAGACCGAGAGCAGCGTGTGGCGTTCGCCGTTCAACTCGCCGTAGAGTGTGAACTTGCGGCAGAGCGTGGTTGGCATATGCATCTGCGGACTTGTGAGCTTTTGGTTGCAACGGGTCATCAGTCTGCGCTCGATGGACGAGCCGGGCAGTGTTTTTCTGTTGAGGTCGCTGCAGAAAACGAGATGGACCTCGGAGATCTTTGCCGCGTCAAAGGAGTAGGTGATCTCTTTGCCGAGAGGGGCATCGAAGCGGGCGGTCTGCTCGTCAGTGCCGTAGATCGCGTGCCCGCGGTCCTCGCCGTTGCGCAGCTTTTCCTCGCCGCCCGAAAGGGCGGCGTTTTTGCACAGCGCCGAAACGCGTCTCGGCTTTCTCGGCAAGAAGCAGTCCTCGTTTTGCAGCAGGCGCTGTACCTCGTCGATCGCTTCCAGATAAACGCCGTGCGGGGTGAGACCGCGCTTTGCGCCGACCGCCGCGGCTTTACCCACTGCCTCGCCAAGCAGTGCGCAGGTCGCCATCACGCGGATGCTGCTCATTGCCATATGCGTCATACTGATATTACGTCCCGCGAAAAAGAGGTTTTCGACGTTTTTGGAGTAAAGCGCGCGATAGGGGATCGAGTAATTTTGGGGGGTGGAGACATTGTTGTTGGGGCGACCCTTGTGGAAAAATCCGCCGGGGAAGTGGTCGTCCAAGGGCCAGCCGCCGAAGGCAATCTCGTCGTCAAAGGTCACGTCGTCCGAAATATCGCGCTGTGTGATCATATATTCGCCGCACATTCTGCGCGATTCGCGCTTGCCCGGCAGAAAGCCGAGGAAGTCGAGATCCCAATTGTCCGTGTCGAACTTGCCCGAATTTTTGATGTAATCCCAAAAGCCTGTGGCAAGGGGCACCAGCTCGTCGCGCAATATCTCGGTGTCGCCGATGGTGTCGCGGTCACCGCCAAGCTCCAGATACCAGAAGTTCTCGGAGTCCTTCGCCAAATTCGGGCGTCTGTTTGCGACGTCCTCGTCGCTTAATTTTGTGCTGAACTGCGGTGCTTTGTAGTCGATCTTGTTCGCTGTCTCTCTGCCCTGCAAGAGGCAGGACATGCCCATGGTCATACGGTCGGCTTGCGTGGTGTTGGTATCCTCACCAAACTCCTTGCCGTCCTCGCGCCCGATGCGGAATTCGGCACCCGTTAAGGGAGCTAAGATGCTATCGCCCGACGCGTCGCAGTAAAAGCGGCTCTCGACCTCATAAAAGCGCTGGGTGGTCATCTGATAGCCCGTGATGCTCTTGATGCGGCGGTCACGCTGATGGGGCAGGGGCATTTCCTCGACCTTTGCATCCATGCAGGTGCAGTTGAGCAGCAGCGTGAGGTTTTGTTCGCGTCTTGCGAAGTCGTACAGCACGGTATCCCAGATCGCAAAGCTTTTCGTGGGGTTACGGTAAAGGTTTTCAAGCGCGATCTCCTCCAGAATACCGGTCTCGCGGTTGTTCTCACCCTTTGCACCGCACACCCACATGCGGATCTCGCTGGAGGCGTTGCCGCCAAGCACAGGGCGCTCGTGCATCAGCACGACCTTGGCGCCCTCGCGCGCCGCGGAAATGGCGGCGCAAAGCCCTGCCATACCGCCGCCCACAACACAAAAGTCACATTGAAGCGTTTTTTTGTCTAACATAATTGTGTCCCCCTCATTGATTTTTATAGGTGGTTATGGTATAATAATATCACATTTTCAAGCAAAATAATAGGCAATTTTGGCAAAAAAATAGAATAAAAATGCAAAAAGGAGTACAAATGCAGATCGAGGATGTCAAAGCGTACCTGGATTACCTGAAAAACGACTGCGGATTTTGGGTATCGTTGCATTTTCGCAGTGAGATCATTTCAGCGCTGCCGTCGAATTTGTGGCGCACCATTTCGTTTTACAATTCCCACAGAAACCCTTACTGTATGCACGTGAAAAGTCAGAAAAGCCGTGTGGATCGCTGTATCTGCGCGCAAAACGGCATTTATGATACCGCCGCCGATGCGGATGCCTTTTGCAGGACGTGCTATGCGGGTGTTTGCGAATACGTCGTGCCCGTCAGGCAAAGGCAGCTGACGGTGGGGTATATTGCGGTCAGCGGATACAGACAAGCGCCGCCCGATGCGGCACTTGGGGTCAACCTCGAGCTTTGGAAAGCCTATCTCTCGCCAAGTGAGCCGCCGATAGCGCTTTGCCGTACGCTTGTGATGCCGCTGAAGGCGATGCTGGAGGGGCTGTTTTCGGCGTATGCCAAAAACACCGAAAGTGAGTATTTGCAGATCCTGCTTTTCTTGCAGGAATATCACACTGCCATAACGCTTTCCGAGCTTTGCGCCCATTTTCACAGAAGCAAGTCCTATATCAGCCACCTGTTCAAGCACCGCGCCGGGATGAGCTTGCGCGCTTATTGCAACAATCTGCGACTGGAGGACGCGCGGCTCTTGCTGGAAACGACCGAGATGCAGGTGACCGACATCGCCTTTGAAACGGGATTTTGCGATACCAGTCATTTCATTCGTTTGTTCAAGCAAAAATACGGCGAGACGCCCCATCAATACCGAGCCTTGCGGAACGTCTGAGGGGTCCGTATCGGGTTTCCATGCAAAGCAGCATGAAAAAAGGTTGGAAACCCTATTTACAAACCTGCCATTATCAGTTAAAATAAATACGTATACATGTGCAAATCAAATTTGCCAAGAGAAAGGGGGAGCTTGCGATCAGAAAA
>JAGALS010000065.1 GCA_017625065.1 Clostridia bacterium
AAGCTATTGTATATCCTTCGGAGATCCCGCTGCGGCTAACGCCTTACGCTTTTGCTTGTTCGGGCAAAGCCCTCAACCCGCAAAAGTTCGACGCGGGCTTGCGCCCTTGCTCAGGATGACACGTAGACGGTAGGGCTCAGGATAAGCAAGCAAAGCCGCTTTCGCGTGTGAACACAAAACGCCCCCAAGCGAAAATTTCACTTGGGGGCACAAAAGAAGGTTGAAGATTATTGCAGGCGAATTTGCAAAGCGGGGGCCACGCCGGAGTTGGAAAGACTGACGCCGTTGCTGTTGAGCCAGCCGTCTTCGACGACATAGCGCGCGAAGTTGGAATAGTAGACGACAGGCGAGCGCAGCCACCAGTAGCCGTTACCGTAGTAGTCGGCTCTCAGGCTTATCCAAGCACCCGTCGCGCAACTATAATCATTGGGCTGCATTTTTCTTGCTGTGTCATAGTTGTAACCGTCTGTCAAGAAGCCGTACGCGCTGTTGGTCGCCTCGGCATAGGAAAGCAGAAACACCTTGTCCTCTGTGTTTTCACAAACATATTGATTGGGATTATATCCCGTGCTTGCCACGCTGTTATCCACCGTGGTCGTCAGGATCAATTCCCTTTCCAATTCCGTAAACGCCGTGTTATAGAACTGGTCGTTGAGCCACGCACGAATCTCACTATATTGATAATTGTTGGCATAAGTCCCCTCAGGTGCGCCATTTGCTGTAGTATAATATTTTCCGTCAATCTTAATATAATCCGATTGATACGCCTTATTTGCAATAATGCTGTCGCACAGGATCAGTGCCGTATCGTCGCTTTGCGAGAGGATGCGCCACAGGATCGGCTCGACCTTAAAATAGTACACCGTGCCGCCCACAACCGTGCTGCCGTCGGAGAACGTATAGCTGATGTTGTACGGATATGCTGTTACCTTCGCATAATACGCGCCGTCACTGCCAAGGAAATAGCCGCGGCTGTCGGTCGTTTCGGTGATTGTTACGTCAACTGCCTTCAGGGTCTGGGGGTACTCTCCAAAATAAATATATGCTCCAGAGCACATTGTGCAGATATGCTCGGCATTCATCGTGTGAGCCATTTTGGTGCCTGCAGTGTAAGTCTCCTCGCCGTGTCCGTTGCAGGTGGTACACTTGTAGTAATATACCGCAGGACCTTGGCAATCGGCGGCAGAAGCGAGATAGTCCGTTTCCCGAACCTGTGCCGTATACGTATGGTCTCCCGTAGCGCCGATCACCACAGAGGTCTTATCCTCGATCGCTGCGGTCGCCTCGGCGTTAGAAAAATATTTTCCACACGCCGTACATTCCCAATATTCAATATTTCCGTTTTCAGCACACGTTGCAGCGGCGGCGCTATGATACACTACCGCTTGATGGGGGGCAACGGGGATCTCCTGCGCTTCGCTTGCACCGCAAGCGCAAATGCGTATCTTTGCGCCTTTATTCTCACAGGTTGCCTCACAAAGCGTGATCCAATCTCCAAAGGTGTGCTGATGCTCTTCCTTTTGGGGTAATTCTATGGGATCAAGCACCGTATCATCCGTCAAGGTGATGATTAACCGCCCTTGTGCGTCAAACTCCACCTTCTCGATAGATGCACCCTGCGGTCCCGTGAGACCCACGGAGCCGGTTGCTTGCACGTTCGTGGTGGTCCAAGTGCTGCCGTTATCGGTGGAAACCTCCCACTCGTTGCTGTCGGGATTGATGCGAATAAGCGGAGTAACACCATCGTCGCCCTTTTCGCCGGCAGGACCCGTAGGACCTTGAGGACCGGCAACGCCAGCTGCACCCGTTTCACCCTTCTCTCCCTGAGGTCCTTGCGGTCCCATGGCGCCGTCTACGCCGTCCTTGCCGTCTGCGCCGGGCTTGCCCGTGCAAGCAACGCAACATAGCGCCAGCGCAAGCAAAAGAATACCAATCAGTAGCAGTTTCCATGTTTTTGTCTTCATCTTTGTTCTCCTTTCAAAACAAAAAAAGTGCGTGACTTCGACTGAAGCCACGCACCGAAAAACGCATAGCTCCGAATCGCTGCCACGCAATTTTCAGACACTTATACCAAGAGTAAAGTATGCCAAAAAGGAGCATCCGTTTTTACCGAAGCAAAAACGCACACCGTACTCTTAGTATTATTAAATTGCGTGGCAAAATTCATTGTATCACAATTTTTTCGATTTGTAAACAAATTTTTATAAAAAAAGAAAAGGACCTCTTGTACAGGTCCTTCAATACGTTTGCATTCTATCATAAAAACGGCGGGAGCAAGCCCCCGCCCTACGGGTTGGCACGAAGCGGCGCGGAACTGCGCGGCGGGCGCGAAGCGGTCGTTGCGCGTGGAAGTGCCGCGTTATGCGATCGCAAGCAAGCGCTTTGCGTTCTCGGCGGCTGCGATTGCCTTCTCCAGCGGAGAAGGGGGACCGCTTGCGGTGGATGAGGAGAGCCGGCTTGTGCTGTGCTATGGGTGTCCTCCTCATCCGTCGCGCGGTAGCGCGCCACCTTCTCCGCTGGAGAAGGCAAGAATTGCCGTAGCCGCGGAGAAGGCGAGGTACGACAAATCAAATACCGAACAACCGTTTGGCGTTCTCGGCGGTCAGGGCAATCGCGGTGTCTGTATCAATGCCCTTCACGGCGGCGACAGCTTCTGCGGTGTAGAGCATCAGCCCCGAATGGTTCATTTTGCCCCGATGCGGCACGGGCGCGAGGTACGGCGCGTCGGTTTCGATCAAGATACGGTCGTTTGGCACGGCGGCGATCGCTTCGCGCACCTTTGGGGCGTTCTTGAAGGTCGCCACGCCCGAAAAGGACACGTAAAAGCCACGGCGGACGAGGTCCTTTGCCATTTCGGCACTGCCGCTGTAGCTATGGAACACACCGCGCACGTGCGGATGGCGGCAGATCGCGTCAAAGCAGTCGCCGTGCGCTTCCCTGTCGTGGATGACCACGGGCAGATCGTGGCGCTCTGCCATTTTGAGCTGCTCCTCTAACATATATGCTTGGCGCGCTTTGTCGGTATCGTCGTAGTGATAATCCAGCCCGATCTCGCCAAGGGCGACGATCTTTTGCGCGCGGCGCGTGTCGGGCGTGCCGATGAGCGTTTCCAATTCGGCAAGCGCTTCGTCGGCATCGGCATACTGCTGACCGTCCGAGGGATGGATGCCGACGGTACAATACATATTCGGGTATTTTGCCGCTTGCGCGATGCAAATTTTTGAATTTTCAATATCGGTGCCGATATTGACGATATACCCCACGCGATCGGCAAACAGCGCCGCAAGCAGCGCGTCGGTGTCGCCCATTTCCCGCTCGAAGCGGCTGTCGTAATAATGCGCGTGGGAGTCGAATAGTTTTTCCATAGTGTTATGCGGGACCCCTTTTCAAAAATCTTGACAAATAGGTTGGGTGCGAACATAGTGCGTATGGTGAGAGAAATCGCGGATACTACTCATCCACCGCTAACGCGGTCCCCCTTCCCTCACAAGGGAAGGCAAACAAAGTCCACGGCCCCTCAACGGACGGAATGTGTGCGATAATATCAAAAGATATTTTGACCGTCTGTCGAAAGAAGCAACACTTTCAGTTGCCTTCCCTTGTGAGGGAAGGTGTCACGACGCAAGGAGTGACGGATGAGTAGTCACGTGCCTGAAGAAAGGTTACGCCGCCGCGGACGCGGCGGCGTTTTTGCTTTATCGGACACGCTCTCCAAGAGGTGTTTCGGGATCTAAGAACACAACGCGGATCTGTTCTTCGCCAGATGCAAGGATCATACCGTTGGACTCGATGCCGCAGAGCATTGCGGGCTTCAGATTGGCGACCACGATGATCTTTTTGCCGATCAAGGCTTCGGGCTCATAGAACTTGGCAATACCCGAAACGACCTGACGCTGCTCGTAGCCGAGGTCAAGCTGCAGCTTCAGCAGCTTCTTTGCCTTCGGCACCTTCTCGCAAGCGATGACCTTGGCGGTGCGAAGCTCCACGTTCATGAAATCCTCGATGCCGATGAGCGCGCATCCCTCGGGCCTTTCCACGGGTGCGGCTGCCTTTTCGGCGGCAAGGGCTGCCTCCTCGCGCTTCTTGATGATCTCGTCGATCACCTTTTCGTCCACGCGGGCAAAGAGCATAGCCGCTTCGCCAAGCGTCTTCCCTGCTTCAAGCGCCCCGAAGGCGTTCAGCGTTTCGTAATCGGTCTTGTCGGTATTGATCTGCGCGAAGATCGACGCCGCCGTTGCGGGCAGGAATGCCTGCAGCATCACGGCTGCCTCGCGGATGCACTCCAAGAGGTTATACAGCACCGTGCCAAGACGTGCCTTTTGGCTCTCGTCCTTGGCAAGTGCCCAGGGCATCGTTTCGTCGATATACTTGTTCGCACGGCGCAGGGCGTTGAAAATGGCGTCGACCGCGTCGGCGATGTGATAATCGTCCATATAGCGCTCGAACTCCGCCTTTGCCGTGGCAAATGCCGTCTTCAGCTCGCTGTCGGTTCCCTCTTCTGCTGCGGGCGTGGGGATCACGCCGTCAAAGTATTTCTTGGTCATCGCGTGGGTGCGGCTGACAAGATTTCCAAGGTTGTTGGCAAGGTCGGTGTTATAGCGCGTGAGCACGTTGGTATAGCAGATCCTGCCGTCCTGATCGTAAGGCATTTCGGAAAGCGCAAAATGGCGCACACCGTCCACGCCGAAGGTCTCGGCAAGCTCGTCGGCATAGATCACGTTGCCACGGGATTTGGACATCTTGACCTCTGCCCCATCGCCGCCCTTCTTTTCCTCTGCGGCATTGAACCAGGGATGGCCAAAGACCTTTTTCGGCAACGGCAATCCAAGAGCCATGAGGAAAATGGGCCAATAGATGGTATGGAAGCGCAGGATATCCTTACCGATGATATGCACGTCGCAGGGCCAATACTTTCTGAAGTGCTCGGACTGCTGCTCGTAGCTCTTATCGGGATCATAGCCAAGGGCGGTGATATAGTTGGTCAGCGCATCCAGCCACACGTAGGTCACGTGGCGGTCGTCAAAATCAACGGGAATGCCCCACTTGAACGAGGTACGGGAAACGCAAAGATCCTGCAAACCGCCCTCGACGCGCAGGAAGTTGTTGACCATTTCCTTTTTGCGGGATTCGGGCTGAATGAAGTCGGGGTTGGCGTCGATGTGGGCAAGGAGCTTGTCCACGTAATTGCTCATCTTGAAGAAGTAAGCCTCTTCCTTTGCCTGCTGAACGGGTCTGCCGCAGTCGGGGCATTTGCCGTCCACCACCTGTGTTTCGGTGAAGAAGGACTCGCAGGGGGTGCAATACCAGCCCTCGTAATGTCCTTTATAAATATCGCCCTGCTCATAGAACTTTTTGAAGATCTTCTGCACGGCGGCGACGTGGCTCGCGTCGGTGGTACGGATGAAATAGTCGTAGCTGCTGTTCATCTTATCCCAGATGCCGCGAATCTCACCTGCAACACCGTCCACGTATTTTTGGGGCGTAATTCCCGCCTCGTTTGCAAGGTTTTCGATCTTCTGTCCGTGCTCATCGGTGCCCGTGCAGAAAAACACGTCATAGCCGCGCAATCTCTTATAGCGGGCAACGGCATCCGCCATAATGACCTCGTAGGTGTTGCCGAAATGGGGCTTGCGAGAGGCATAGGCGATGGCGGTCGTGAGATAAAACTTTTCTTTCATGATGGGTCCACTCCTTTTGTGAGCGCCATGGAAAGGCGCAGATAAGATAGATTATAGTGATGGGCGTACCAGAACACAAACAGCACGCCAAAGGTGCATAGCGAGAGCACAAGGTGCCAAAGGGATCGAATCGAAAACAAAAACGTGGCAAGCAGATTCTTTTTGCCAAAACGGAACGCTTCGGTGAAGCTCTTCCAAACGGGCATCGACTCATTGCCGACGGCAATGGCAGTGGAAAGCAGATACAGTCCCGAAAGGAAAAGCAGCAACACGGTGATCGCGATCGCAAGCAAAAAGCCACAGATCAGCGCAAGCACGGCGAGGGCATCGGGAAGGTAGAACACAAGCACCTCATTGTAGAGCGCGAGCGCGCCCACAAAGGCGCCGAGCGAAAGCACCGCGGGCAGCATCACCTCAAAGGCGATGAAGAGTCCCATAAGGATCGCGCGCCCCATACGCCGAGGCGAGGTGTAGTAGTACAACACCTCACGCGCCATCGGGTGATCCCCCGAGAGCAAGAGTCCTGTCATACGCAATCTGCCGAGCCACGCAGGCATCACGCCTACAAGGAACAGCAGCGCCGAGAGCAGCATCCAAAGCCCTTCTAAAAGGGGGCTGATCTGCTCGGCTTCAACGGATAGCAGGATATAATCAAACAACAGACCCACAAGCTGCATCACCGTAAACCAGGTAAAGGTGACAAGCAGACAAAACAAAAGGGTGGTTGTGAGCAATGCGAGATTGCCGCGCCGCTTTAAAACGTCGGATGCTTCGCGCATCGAAGCGCGCACCGCATCGGCCGGCTGCTGCCGATCGAAAAAAACGGGCTCGTTCATACACAGCCTCCTTTCTGCCACAGGTCAATAGTATTATTTTAACATAAGAGAAAGCTTTTTACAAGTGGAGTAGGCAAAAAAGAGCAAGGATTTTTCGATTTTTGATATATAAACACAGGAAAGTGACATTTTTTAAGCACGATATGTGCCGATGGCAAAAAGAAAGGCTCCCTTGTGTAAAGGGAGCCGTGATAGCGAGTGAGAGGATACCCTCTCCGTCGGCTACGCCGACACCTCTCCCCAAGGGCGAGGCTTTTACGCAACTTTATGAATTATTCGATAATCGCGAGGTAGCCGACAAGGCAGATCGCTACGCCGACACCTCTCCCCAAGGGCGAGGCTTTTACATAGCCTTGCGAATGCTTTACAAATTATTCGGTGATCGTCAGATACCCGACAAGGCAAGTCGCGCCTTGCGGAATCACAAGCTTTTGCTCGCCCGTTTCGGGGTCGGTGTAGATCCACCGCTCTGGGGCAAAGACCAACCGATATTCTCCTGCCAAGTCGTTCCCTGTTGTGTCAACGGCAAATCGATGTGTCCTTTTACTGTTTTCCAAAATATCGATCGTATAATTATCGTCATCCGACACCTGACACATGGGAACGTATTTCCATTCCCCGTTAACCTTTTTCTCCATGACGGGAGCGTGATAGATAGAAAGCGACCGCTTTGCTTTGTTGACGACGGTATAGGTCACCTTGCCGTCGGCATATTGCGCGTTTTCAATGTACGCCAGTGCCGATTGCCGAATACCGTCGGTATAATGTATCTTCAGCTCATCGGGGATACCCGTCACCATATCCTCGGTAATGGTAAGATATCCAATGATATAGGTCCTATCGTCTTTAAAGGAAAAGATCTGCTCACCCGTTGCTTTGTCAATGTCGTGCAAAACGGGACCGTAGATCAATCGAAATTCGCCAACGAGCTCCTCGGGTCGCTCATCCACATCGATCTCAAAGGAACGTGCGATTTCGCCGAAATTGCCAACCCTTATCCCTATGTCGTTTATCGATTGATACAGACGGAACGGCTTCCATTCTCCATCGATCTTCTTTTGCACGTCGGGCTTTTCTCCTATCCCCACGTTGTAAAAGGTTTTATTCACAACCGTGAATGAGACCTTGCCGTTTTCAAGCTTCACGTCGGTCATATAAAGACGGGAATTTTGACGCACGCCGTCCTTCACCGACACCTTGCCCTTTGTGATCAGGAAAAAGGAGCCGACACAAACGAGTAAAACGGCGATCACGATCATCAATACAATATAACGCTTTTTCACGTGTCGGCTCCTTTCATCTTTGTTTTTGATCATTTCAGCATATCCTCGGTGACCGTGAGATACCCGACAAGACAAGTGATACCCTCTAAAATCACAAGCCGCTCTTCGCCCGTTTCAGGGTCGGTGTATAGCCACCGATCGATCGAGTGGGGGGTAAAGATCAGTCGATATTCGCCCGTCAGATCGGTTATGGTGGGATCAATGGAAAAGTGATAGGTTTTATCATTGTTTTGGGTAATGTCGATGGAATAATGATCTTTGTCCGCTATCTGACACAGAGGAACGTATTTCCATTCCCCGTTGACCTTTTTCTCCACCGCGGGGACGTGATCAATGTAGATCCTTTCATCCGTTTCGTTCACAAGCGTATAGGTTATCTCGCCGTCGGCATATTGCACGTCCTTGACGTACATCAGCTCGGATTGCCGAATACCGTCGGTGTAATGGGTCTTATCATCAGGGACGTTCGACAGCGCCGCCAGCATATCCTCGGTGATGGTAAAATAGCCAACAATGTAGGTTTGATCTTCAAAAAAGTGGGTCGAGACTTTCCCCGTTGCCCTATCAACGTCACTGCCGGCAGTACCATAGATCAAACGGTACTCACCCGTAAAATCATCAGTTTTCTTCTCCACCTCAAAGGTACGGGTTTGATCACTAAAAGGCTTCACTATCCTGCCAATATGTGTTTTACTTTTGTATAACGACACAAACTGCCATTCTCCATTGATCTTCTTTTGTACGCCGGGTTTGTCGCCTATCCCAACTTGTCGAAAGGTTTTATTGACAACGGTATAAGAGATCTCGCCATTTTCGAGCTTGATATCGGTCATATAGACACGGGAATTTTGCCGCAAACCGTCCTTCACCGACACACGCCCCTTTGTGATCAACAGAAAGAAGCCCGTGCAAACGAGCAATGCGGCAATTACGATCAGTACAACATAGCGTTTTTTCATCGGAATATAGCGTCTTTTCATGAGCGGACTCCTTTCTGATTTGTCACTTTTAGAATATCATAAATTCTGAAGGTTGTCAACAAGCGTAAATTAAGGATGTCACCTCGTAATATTTATTGTTTTAATGCAACACATAAGCTAAGCGAATTTCATCCGCATCGGAAACAGCTCTCATCGTCTTGAATAAGCTCTTGAGCCGTTTTTCATAGTGGTCGTATTTGGTCAGACCTATAGATAACGTTACAGTCCAGATACGGTACACTCCCATTGAAGCTCCTTGCAAATCCCCGTTTTCATCATAATAGATCGGGATATGCTCCGTCGTTTCGCTTTTCACGAGTTGAACGTCATCGCCGATGCCATTCAATTCCTTCCAAACAAGGAACCATTCGCCCCCATACATTTTGACGCGTTCTCGTTGGATAAGCCCCAGATCGTTTACGTAATAAACCCAAAAGGATTTTTGCTTTGGTTCAGAGTATGACATAAGGTGCGGATTGCGATAAGGCGGTTGATAGTCTGTTTCGTAGGTCTTGGGGATATAGGAAGCGCCATAGCCGATCAGCATCACAACGGCAAGGCAAGCGGCAACAAGAGAACTGCGTTTCCACGCTACGGCTTTTCTTTTTTTCAGTCTTTCCCGCATGCGCAGATGGTTGGTGATCAGGTCGTCATCCAGCATGCCGACGGCATCCATCAAAAGCTCCTTATTCAACGCGCTCACCCCTTTCCTCTAGGTATTGCTTCAAGCCCTTTTTGATCTCCTCCAGCTGCTTATACACGTTGGATTTTGTCATCTGCAAGGCTTTGGCGATCTCCTCGACCGATTCGGCAAAATAGTATCTGCCGACAAAGACGTACTGCCCACGCAAAGCGAGTGTATGTACGTAATCATTGATCATAACGCCAAGCTCGGCGGCGGCAAGCTCCCTTTCCGCGCTCTCACCGCCCTGCAAGGTGTTTTCCAGATCCTCGAAGGCGACGGTGAGCTCTGAGGGCACGCGCTTTTGGCGGTTCTTTTCCTTGTAGCGATTGAGCGCCAGGTTGCGCGATATTTTGGCAAGAAAGCTCCGCAAGACCGTGGGTCGCGTTGGCGGAACGGTGTTCCAAACCTTTAGGTAGGTGTCGTTCTGGCACTCCTCAGAGTCAAGACGGTCATTTAAAATACGGTGCGCGATCTGATACAGCAGCTGCCCGTATTTGCGGTCGGTTTCCGTGATGGCGCTCTCCTCCCTGCTCCAATACAGCTCGATGATGCGCTCGTCGGCAAGCAGCTCGTGCTGTGTTTTGCTTCGTGCTT
The DNA here is from genome assembly GCA_017625065.1 of Clostridia bacterium. Lineage (GTDB taxonomy): Bacteria > Bacillota > Clostridia > Oscillospirales > CAG-272 > Firm-07. The sequence continues at coordinate 10,057 of JAGALS010000065.1, forward strand.
TCATATTGCCCCCTCCTTTCTGGCCCTTTCACCTTATAAGACAACATTTTTTCGCAAAAGTGGAATGTTTTCTAAATTTTTAATTTCAATGATAAAAAGCCGACGGATGTCGGCTTTCAGCGTGTAGAAAACAATTGCAAAAAACAATTTTTTATTTTGCACAGCAATGAACTTTGAAAAGCCTTCCTCCGAGAGGAAGGTGGCACGGCATAGCCGTGACGGAAGGAGCCTGCGTAACTATATTACAGCACTTTTCCTCAAAAAAGTGCATATCCTTCATGCACGCACTCTCCTTCAGTCGCCTTGCGGCGCCAGCTCCCTCTCGGAGGGAGCCTTGGGTTTGTGCAGCTTTTTATGCCCTGCTTTTATAAAAGGTTTTTCTCATTGAATCTTCGTAATATCGTAAGGCGTTGCCTGATAGACAAAATAGTTGAGCCAATTTGAGTAAAAGAGGTTGGCACAGCTGCGCCAACGGACGATCGGCTCTTTTTTGTCGTCGTCGTTCGGGAAATAATTTTTCGGGATGGCGATATCAAGCCCCTTTGCCTTGTCGCGCAGATACTCCTTTTTCAGCGTGTCGCCGTCGTATTCCGAATGCCCTGTGACAAAGATCTGTCTACCGCGCTCGGTGGAAACGACAAAGACGCCCGCCTCATCGGAGCTGGCAAGCACGCGCAAGCCCTCGACGCTTTCGATATCCTCGCGGCGGTTGGCGGTATGACGGGAATGCGGCACCAGGAAGGTGTCGTCAAAGCCACGGAACAAGATCGAGCGCTTGTAGTCGAGCTTATGCTCAAATACGCCGAACAGCTTTTCGGGCAGCTCCACCTTATCAATGCCGTAGTGGTAGTAAAGCCCCGCCTGCGCGCCCCAGCAAATGTGCAGGGTGCTTGTGACGTGCGTTTTGCTCCACTCCATAATCTCGCAGATCTCGTCCCAATATTCCACTTCCTCAAACGCCATATGCTCCACGGGCGCGCCCGTGATGATCATGCCGTCAAAGTTCTGATCCTTGATCTCGTCAAAAACCTTGTAAAAGGAAAGCATATGATCCTCAGAGGTATGGGTGGATTTATGGGTGGCAGTTTGCAGCAGCTCCAGCTCCACCTGCAAGGGGGTGTTGCCGATGAGCCGCGCGATCTGCGTTTCAGTCACGATCTTTTGGGGCATTAAATTCAGCATCACGATGCGCAAGGGACGGATATCCTGTGTGATCGCGCGGTTTTCGGTGATCACGAAAATATTTTCCTCGTGCAGCGTCTGCGTGGCGGGC
>JAGALS010000066.1 GCA_017625065.1 Clostridia bacterium
ATTGAACAAATGCTTGGAGGACGTTGCCGTGATCTTGTGACCGTTACCGTTGATCGTTATCGACTTGTTGATATCGAATGCAGCGCTGATGGTAAGATCCGTAATGTCCTTCAGCAGGGTAATGGTACCGCCGTTGCCTGCATTTGCAGCCGCGATCGCAGCCTGAAGGGTCGCATAGTTCCAACCGTTGAGAGTCGCTACGGGAGAATAGGAGACAACGGTGTAAACATTGCCGTCAAAGGTCAGTGCGTAGCCTGCTGTGTTCAAGGAGTCAGCGATCGCCTTTTCCGAAACAGTAATCGTCTGACCGCTGTAGCCGCTGAGAATGGCATCAGCAGGGTTCACAACAACGTCTGCACCAAGTGCCAGCACAGCGTTTGCACCCAAGGTGAAGGCAGAGCCGGTGGTGTGGATCGAGACGTTGATAAGAGTCAGGGAAGCGTTGACCTCGAAGTTACCAACGTAGGAGTAGGTATCACCCTGGATGGTAAGGTTCGTGTTAACGATCACGGTGCCGTTGGTGACAACGTTCTTAATAAGGACGATGGTCTCGCCCGCAGCGGCGTTCGCAACAGCATCGGCAAGAGACTCAAAGCCGTACTTAACGCCGTCTCTTTCAATATAGGAAACGTAGTTGCTTTCCTTAACGGCGGTGTAGCCAAGGCTGTCGGTTGCGCCGATGGAGTAACCGAACTTGTAAAGTGCGTCGTCAAGGTTAGAAACGCCCTTGAAACGGCCACCGGAAACAATTTCCTGAACAGCTGTATAAGTGTCGGCAGCATAGCTTGCAACCGTCTTAGCGTTGATGGAGGTAAAGGTACCGTCCTTGATGTTAACGACGGGTGCGGTATCGCTGCAGACCTCGATTACGAACGCATCGCCGGTAGCAATTGCGTCGCTTCCGGAAACGTATGCATTAGCATCGCCGTTGCCGGTAAACTCGCCACCCTCAATGGTGACCGTGCCACCCTTGACGTAAACAGCGGTAGCAGCGGTGTAGAAGCCGTCCTTGATGGTCAATTCGCCGCCGCGAACCACGATCGCGCAGTTTGCCGCAACGATCGTGCCGTTGGTAAAGGAAACGTTACCCGCGGTGATCTCAAACGCGTTACCTGCGGTAGCGGTAACGGTCTTGCCGCCAAGATCAATGGTAAGATCCTTGGCAATGGTAATAGCGGAAGCAAGCGTCGTGTCAAGAAGTACGACCACGGTATCGCCTGCGGCAGCGTTTGCAACTGCCTCAGCAAGGGTTGCGTAGTTCTTGCCGTTGATAGCAGCCTCGGGGGCAGTGGAGGTGATCTCAAAGTTGGAATCGGACGAGCCGATCGAGAAGCCTTCGTTGTTCAGGCTGTCGGCAATAGCGCTGCTGTCGGTCTTGACCGTGACCGTGTCGCCTGCGGTGACACCAAGCACGGTGGTACCCTCTGCAACAGAGGTGTTTTCGAGCATAGCAAGCTCAGCCCCTGCGTTCAGAGCGAACGCGACGCCGTTTTCAGCACTATTTTCAACGACCGTATTATTAACGGTCAGCTTGCCTGCGTCTGCCACAGAGAAGGTGGCGTCAGCAGAGGAGGTGATCGTGTTGCCGTTACCGTTGATGGTAATAGCCTTGTCAACTGCAACGGACTCGGTCAGCTCTGCGTCAGCAAACAGCGTAATGGTGCAGCCGTCTGTGACGTTCTCCAAAGCAGCCTCAAGAGATACGTAGTTGGTCTCAACACCGTCCTTGGTAACCGAAGCGCCTGCAATGTTAACGGTGTAGGTGGTGGTTTCACCAACGGTTGCGGAGGTCATAGCATAGCCGTCGTTGTTGATGGCGGTTGCCGTGTCCGCGTTGGTGGTGGTAACACTGTTGGTAGCTACAAAACCGTTCAGAACGTTGGTAGCCTCAACAGCGGTGTTGTTCAGAGTCAGGGAAGCATCAGCATCGGTCAGAACGAACGCAGTGCTGCCCGTGGTAGCTCTGAGAGCGAAGGTCGCAACAGCCTCGGTTACAACGACCTTCTTGATGTTCAGCGTCAGTGCGCCGCTGATCTCGAATGCGACGCTCGCGTTGGAGGTCAGAGTGAAGTCACCTGTGATGGTGACCGCGCTATCGATCACTGCCGTTTCGCCTATAGTAACGTCGGTAAGAAGGGTAATGGTAGCGGTCTTGCCCTTGGCAGCAGTCAGTGCGGCCTCAAGAGTTGCATAGTTCCAGCCGTCGATCACGGCAACAGGAGCATTGGTAACGACGGTATAAACACCCTCATTATTGACCAATGCAAAGCCTGCATCATTCAATGCATTTGCAATGGTTTCTGCCTTAACGGTAACGGATTTTTCGGTACCGTAGTTGCCAAGAATGTTGGTCGCTTCAACGGTAACGTCATTGTTGATCGTCAAAGCGGCGCCATCGTTCAGCGTGAAGGCAGTATCAGCCTTAACAGTACCGTTCTTAACGGTGACAGCAGTCTCAATGGTGAGACCTGCGTTCAGGGTCTTGCCACCAAGATCAAGGGTGATTGCCTTGTTGACGGTCAAAGCCTCGGCAGAGTCAGCAAGCAGGGTAATGGTATCGCCTGCGCTTGCCGCATCGATAGCCTTTGCAAGCGTTGCATAATTGGTGGTTACACCGTTGCTGGTGATAGCTGCCTCTGCGAAGAGTACATTATAATATGTAACCGTATCGCTTTCTGCCACAGCTTCAACAGCGTAATCTGCCTTGGTGGCATTTGCAACAGCTTCCTCGTAGGTGATAAAGGTGTTGCCCTTAACAAGACCGTCAACGACCTTGTTAGCGGTGACGTTAACGCCCTGCAGGGTGACGGAGGCAGAAGCATTGTTCAGGGTGAATGCGGTGCCGTTTGCGGCATTGACGTTGATGTTGTTAAGGGTAACGGTAATACCACCGTTAACGGCGAATGCAGAACCTGTACCGGTGTAGGTGATGGTGTATGTCTTTCCACCGATCACAGTACCGGTTTCCGCGTCAACAATAACTGCCGTTTCCAACTTAGCGTTAATGCTGACAGGAATTGTTACATCAAGCGTAACATTTCTACCAACGCGGACAACAGCACAACCGGTTGCGATAGCTTTTTCCAGCGAATCATAGAAGTTTACACTGCCTCCGCCAGTAAGACTTCCTACAGCGATGAAAGGAGTGGTGCCATTGTAATTAGAAGCAAACTGAACATATTTGTCTGTTCTGCCACCATCAGCAAGAGAAGCACCACCGGTATAGTAGATGTAACCCTGAGATCCGGCAGTCAACCTAGCAGTGTCGTAAATGGTAATGATTGGGCTATTATAAGTGCCGCTGTTACCTCTCATACGAATGCTTGCGCTTGGATGAGTTGTTATTTCATACGCAGCCAAATACGAGGAGTTTAAGTCAAGAATTGTAGTGCCCTTCAGGTCAATGATCGCATTGCTGTTTTGCGAGTCAATAATGCCAGTATCGCCATTAACGCCGCTAGTTACATGCGAATCTTTGATCGTAAAGTGGGGAGTAGAGTCGCCTACATAAATTGTAGAAGCATTTTTAGCTACAAGGGTCGAATTGTCAATCAGCAGGATAATGTTACCTGCTGTCCAAAGAAAACGCGTGGAAGTAATTACGGTCGAGTTTTTAACCGTAACTTTTACGTCTGCAGTGGAAGTAGAAATCAATGTAGCACCTGAAGTGGAATCAATATCAACATTCTGCAGGGTAAAGTGATTGGTAGGAGCAAATACATCATTGACAGTGGAGGTGAAAGTGATCTTGTATTTACCGCCGTTGGGGTTGGTACCGTCAATGATAATTGATTTTTTAATGGCGATAACACCGGTGAGAGATTCTGTGAAGTCGCACAGAAGGGTAATAGTATCACCGTCAACTGCGTTTGCGATCGCCAATTCAAGAGAGGTGTAATATGTGTTACCGATTTTAGCAACCAAGCTAGTGATGGTATCGCCATCGTTCATGCCGGTCGTGACAGTCGCTGCAGTCAAAGCTACATTATTTAATACAACAGCAGTGTTGGTCTCTGCATTGTTATCATATGCAAAAGCAACATTGCTTGAGGTGATGTTTACGTCGGAGAATGTAGCCGTGATAGCACCGGTCAAGCTGAAAGCAGCATCGGTACCGGTGTAGGTGATAGTGGCTCTGTTGACCACACCGTCTTTGTTGCTATCAAAGATGTGGTCTGTAACAAAGGTCACGGTGCCTGTAAGGGGCAGCGTTTCCGTCAAAGTGTTCTCGCTTGGAAGATAGAATATACCACTGGAGCGTGCGGCGACAGCTTGACTCAACGAGTCACGATAATACAACACACGTCCGCTATCATTTGTATCATATATGACACCTGTATAGTCTTCGGCAAAGAAGAGCTTTATTTTTGTGAAGGCATACTCGTTTGTGCAATAGATGAGCGAATTGGATCTTGTGGAAAGTGTGCAGCCACCGTAGAAGTAAATTTTAGGTTCGTGACCTGATTTACCATAATGATATATTACTTCTCTATTAGCGGTCGCAGTTGCACCGTAAAGAGTGCAGAGTTCCTTGAGCTTGGAATTGTTCGGGTCGTTAATGAGCTCTGCCCCGTTTTTGAAATGTATCGAGCCCTCGAAATTGTATACGTAGAGAACACGCGCATTAGCAGATGCAACCACGGATTCTTCAATTACGATACTGCAATTTGTGATACTGCCGTTGCTATTGTTCTGTACATGTACAGGTTCACCGCTACGTGAGAAGACCACAGAGTTGTTTTCGATAAACAGAGTGCCACCGTTCATATAGAGTCGGATGACATGACCGCTCGAAACAAGAGTTGCATTGTTCACTCGAATATCCGTGTTCGAGGTGCCGTCGATAATTTTAGCGTTCGTATGAACGATAACAATATTCTTTAGTGTAAAGCTATAACTTGAAACTGCAAACAAATTGATACCACTTGCGGAGGAGGTGATCGTATATCTGCCACCATTGGCTTTTGCACCGTCAATGACGAGGGGCTTGGTGATAGAGATAGAAGCAGTTGGGTTCGCAAAAATGTTGCTGATTAAAGTGATAGTGCCGCCGTTTTCAGAGGCATTGACAGCAGCAACTGCCTCGGTCAAAGAGGTGTACTTTGTACCGTTAAATTCAACAACGTACTTGCCTGTAACAGTATAAATGCCTTCGACGGGATCGCTCACAACACAGTTGTCCTGATCAGCAAGATAAGTTGCCAGGGCTGCGCTGTTGGTGGTGACGTTGCCTGCCACGTTGCCCTGCAATACAGAGCCAACCGCGTTGACGTTGTTCAGGGCGAGCTTTCCACCGTCATTGATCGTGAATGCGGAGTCATTGTTGGAGGTAATGGTGTAGCCCGCGCCGTCGATGGTAAGATTTTTATTGATAATGATAGAATCTTCCAACGTAACATTGCCAACCAAGGTAATGGTGTCGTTTGCAACGGCGTTGTCGATCGCATCCTGCAAGGTCGCATAGTGAAGGGTGCCGATCTTTGCAAGAAGGGGAGTGACGCTGTCGCCATCGTTCATGCCGGTGGTATAGGTCGCCGCGTTTAAGGTTACATTATTAAGTACAACGGAGGCGTTGGCATCAGCATTGTCACCGTAGGCAAAAGCAACGTTGCTTGCAGTAATGTTAACACCGGTGAAGGACACTGAAATGGTACCCGTTATGCTGAATGCGACATCGGCATTAGAAGTGATGGTGGGAACAAAATTGGATTTTTGGATGTTCGCATCAACGATATTAGCAATATAGAAATTCAGATTTTTGGAAATACTTACGATCTGATCGCCCAAATCAACATTGTGATTGATCAAAATATAAGCATAACCGTTTTTGATGGCATCAGAAAGTGTATCGTAGAAGCGGTAATCGGTTGTTTTGCCTGCTGTGCCGGGAACAGCTCCCTCATGGCCACGACAAACGATAGCACCGGTGTAATTTTCACCAAAATAAATCTCTTGAGATTTTGCCGAGTGTGCAAAGCGAATATCGTGAGAATTGCGGCCTTCCAATTTTGCATTATAATCCAGAATTAATTTTGGTTTACTGGGGCTTTGCTGTGCATAAAAAGAGCAGTCGTTCCCGATACCAAGCTTGTGTCCAGCGACATCGCTTAAATTCTTGGTGACAATAGCATCTTTGCCAAGCTTGATAACAGTGTTCGCACGTCTGAGGTGGAGTGCGTATCCACCGCCTGCAGCAATCGTGGAATTTTCTACTGTAATGGTGGAATTATCAGGGGTTCCACTCGTCGCACCGTAGCAAAGAACAGCAGTTGACGAAGAATAATTGAACGTGCCCCTGCAGAGAACATAAGAATCCTTAATAGAAATAGAACCGGAACCCGTTTCGATAGCCAAAGGACTGCCATTTGCAACAATAACAGAATTGTCAGAAATGTTCAGTTGGCTTGCTTTTGAAGCACGGTACAAGTAAATGCCGCGGCGGTCGGAATCCAATTCGGAATTTTTAATGTTGATAACACCGGCAAAAGAAGAAGCGGAGATGATTGTGCCGGCATCCGCGGTGCACACATATTTGATGTGCACATTTTGCAACGTGAAATTTGCAGAGACTGCAAAAAGGTTCACAGCACCGGTGGCAGAAATCTTGTGTTTGCCATTAGTTGCATTTGTACCGTCGATGGTGATTGGCTTGCTGATGGGCATAGTTTCAGCCAATTCAGATATTGTCACATCGGCGAGCAAGGTGATAGTGCCACCGCTTTCTGATGCGTTGGCTGCTGTAATAGCACCTTGCAATGTGGTGTAGTACGCACCTCCCGCATCGCCAACTCGTGCTACGGCGCCTGCGGTAACGGCAGTTGCATCATCGGTGATGTCTGCATTATCCGTACTGTTAAGCGTTGCCGCATTTGCGCCTACGACAAAAAGAGCCGTGAGCACAAGCACGAACAGTGTGAGAAGCAGTACTTTTCTCAGTGTTACTTTCATTTTTGCCTCCTTTTGGGTGCGATCTGCACCCGCTTGAAAAATGATGTCGTTTGTTGCCCTCACGTGCGTTCCCGCACGCGAGGAATTGAGGTTGCACGCCACCCTCGCTTTTGCTACTGCCTAAAAAATGGCATAGCAAAAACAAAGAAAGCGCACAGTCTTTGCTATATTATACAATATACCCCACCTCGTTGTCAACCGTTTTAGGCAAAGAAAAATTGAAAAAATCGCCTTTTTTTAGACCCGTTTTGTGACATTTGAGCAAAACCAAAGGCGGTTTTTGTGCAAGGTGTCAAAACCGGTTTTTGATGAAGCAATTTTTAAAGAATTTGACGCGTTGTGTTAACATTGAAAAACAAAATTGTTAATTTTTGCGCAAAAACGCAAATCCCATTCGCGTGGCGCCGCTTGTTGCTACTTGTGTATAGCGGCGCATCTGTGCGCTACCTCCCGAGCGGAGCATGAACTCGCCTTTGGCAAGTGACGGGAGTTTTTGCGGTGGCTAAACGCCACCGATTTGCAAAGCAAATTACCAAAAACTCTTGGCGCAGCCAGCCTGCGTCACCCTGAGCGGAGTGTGGAGATGTGATAAAGAAATAGCGCAGTAAAGCAACAACCCACACGTAGTCGAATTTTTGTTTTGCGTGATAGCAAAACAAAAACGCGAACGCAGTGAGCGGGGTCTCGCATGGAGCTTTGATGGCTTTTGCGGCAAATGTAACTTTGCGCACGAGGGCTATTGGTGATCCTTACTAGATCCCGTCGTCACTGTCGTTCCTCGGTTTTGCTCGTTTGCTTTGCTGCACCTCGCAAAACTTCGACGCGGGCTTGCGCCCTTGCTCAGGATGACACGCTGACAGAGGGGATTACGCAAACTCGTAGGGACAGGCGTCCTCAACTGTCCGCATTGACGGAATAGCGAGCTTGCGAGCGTTCCGTCCGCCCAAGTTTGGCGGTATTTGCATAGCAAATTGACGGCATCAAGCCGTCAAGACAAACTTGAGCTAACTCGCCGACGGCGAGTTTGGTCCTCGACTGTCCGAAAGAAAAATCGGAAATAACAAAAGGGGCAGCTAGCTGCCCCTTAGGTTGCGTTTGTTGTGCTATTTGTGTTATTTCGTGACGATCTCAAACTGACTGCGGTAAAGCTCGGCGTAAAAGCCGTCCTTGGCAAGCAGGGTTTTGTGGTTGCCTTGCTCAATCACGTTTCCGTCCTTCATCACCAGGATCGTGTCCGCCTCTTGTACGGTAGACAGCCGATGCGCGACAACAAACGTGGTGCGCCCTTGCATCAAGGTGGAAAACGCCTTTTGAATGCGAAGCTCGGTTCGGGTGTCGATGGACGAGGTCGCCTCGTCAAGAATGAGCATTGGGGGAGGGGATAGCATCAGACGGGCGATGCACAAAAGCTGCTTCTGCCCCTGCGACAAGAGTCCCCCGTCCTCGCCGAGAATGGTTTCATATCCTTGCGGCAAACGTTTGATAAAGCTGTGCGCGTGAGCCGCCTTTGCGGCGGCGGTGATCTCTTCATCGGTGGCATTGGGCTTGCCAAAGGCGATGTTGTCACGTATACTGCCTGACTTCAGCCAGGTGTCCTGAAGCACCATACCGAGCGAACGGCGCAGGCTCTCGCGTGTCATATCGCGTATGTCGGTGCCGTCGATCAGGATGGCTCCCGCATCTACATCATAGAAACGCATAAGCAGATTGATCACGGTGGTCTTGCCGCATCCTGTCGGTCCGACGATGGCGACACGCTCTCCGGGTGCTACGGTGAGGTTCATATTTTGGATCAACGGGCGGTCGGGGGAATAAGCGAAGCTGACCTCTTTAAACGCGACTGCGCCCGCGGGTGAACTCAAAATTTTGGCTTCTGAAATGTCGGATTTTTCCACATCTGAATCAAGTACCTCGAAGATGCGCGCGGCGCATGCGAGAGCACTTTGGAATTCAGTGACGACGCCCGAGATCTCGTTGAAGGGCTTGGCGTATTGATTGGCGTACGCCAAAAATGCGGAAAGTCCGCCAACGGTAAGCGAAACACCGCCGCTCGAAGCGATGGAAAGCGCACCTGTCAGTGCCACGCCCGTGTATACCAGGCTGTTAACAAAACGGGTGGAGGGGTTGGTGAGCGAGGAGAAAAAGGTTGCTTGCAGCGATGCTTTTTGTAGCTTGCCGTTCAGATCGTCAAAACGTTCCAGCATTTTATCCTCTTGCGAGAACGCCGCAACAACGTCGTGCGAGCCAATAGCTTCTTCCATCAAAGCGGTCTGCTTTCCGCGGATCTCGCTTTGCAGCTTGAACATGCGATAGGTACGCCGCGCGATAAATGCTGCGACGAATAGGGAAACGGGAGTGATCAATACCACCACAAGGGTGATGCCGGGGTGGATCCAAAGCATAAAGGCGATGGTGCCGACTATGGTCAGAATACCTGAAAAAAGTTGTGTGAGTCCAAGCAACAGGCCGTCCGAAAACTGATCGACGTCTGTGATCAGGCGGCTGACGATGTCGCCGGTCTTGTGAGAGTCCAAATAAGAGAAGGGAACCTTTTGCAGATGCCTGAAAGCATCATTTCTGATGTTGCGGGCAATGCCGAATGCCATCTTGTTATTGCAGACGTTCATCAGCCATTGGAACAGCGCCGTTGCGGCGATCACAATGGCGCTTTGTGCGATAATTTGCGTAACGGTATCAAAATTTACGTCATTTTTGCCAACAATGCAATCAATAATGTTGCCAATTAAAACGGGCAATAAAAGTGTTAATGCTACAGAAGAAAGGGCGAGAATCAGTGAAAGGATAAGATATAAACGGTATCCGCGCAGATAGGAAAGCACGCGGCGAAGTGTGCCACGCGGTGCGCGTGTTTTTGACTTGCTCATGCGCGATCACCTCCCTCGTTTTTGAATTGGGAGTCGTAGATCTCGCGATAAATGGCACAACGGGAGAGTAGCTCCTTGTGTGTGCCCTGATCGATCAACTCGCCGTCCTCTAGAACAAGGATGAGATCCGCGTGCATGACCGATGCGGCACGCTGAGAAACAATGAATGTGGTGGGGTGATAGGGTAGCTCTGTTAAGGCGTGCCGCAGCGCCGCATCGGTGGCAAGGTCGAGTGCTGAGGCACTGTCATCCAAAATCAGAATTTTGGGGCGGCGCACAAGTGCTCTTGCGATGGTCAGACGTTGTCGCTGACCGCCGGAAAGGTTGCGTCCTCCTTGCTCGATCACGTGGTCGAGGCGATCTTCTTTTTGCTCTACAATATTTAATGCTTGTGCGACACGTAATGCTTCAAAAATAGCATCGTTGTCAGCAAATTCGTTACCCATTAGCAGATTTTCGCGAATCGTGCCCGCAAAAAGCTCGGCTTTTTGCGGAACGATACCGATCGTGTTTCGCAAGGTGTTTGTGTCTGTATATGTGCGAACGTCCGTGTTGTCGATCAACACAGAGCCACTTGTTACGTCATAAAATCTCGGGATCAAATTGACCAGAGAGCTTTTGCCTGATCCTGTTCCGCCGATGATGCCAACGGTGGATCCGTCCGGAGCTGTGAAGGAAATGTCCGAAAGAGCATTATCGCTGTTTTTGTGATAAGAAAGAGATACGTTTTTAAATTCTACTTTTCCGCTTTTTGGAGCCTGTTTTTTTGGCTCTAAAATATCGGATTTTTTCATACCTTCCGGCGTTTCAAGGATCTCGTTTACACGGGTCGCGCAAGCACAAGCTTTGGTGATCAGAATGATGAAATTCGCAAGCTTGATTAGCTCCACAAGGATCTGTGACATGTAGTTATACAGGGCAATGACATCGCCTGTTTCCAGGTTGCCGATATTGACCTGCACACCGCCGAGATATACGATCGCAAGGATCGAAAGGTTTATGATAACGTAGGTTAAAGGGTTGAGCAGTGCCGAAAACCGTCCTGTAAAGCGTTGCAAACGTGTGAGCTCACTGTTCGCCGCGGTAAATTCCTGAACAGATTCATTTTCCCGTACGAAGGCACGCACCACGCGCGCACCGCTTAAATTCTCTCGGGTGAGTCCAAGCACGCGATCAAGCTTTGCCTGTACCCGACGGAACAGCGGGATGCTGATCAGCATAATACCGAAGATCACCACCGACAAGGCGGGAATGGTCACGGTAAAGGTCAGCGCCGCCTTCGGGGAAACGGTAAACGCCATGATCATAGCACCGAAGACGATGAAGGGGGATCGCAGGAAAAGACGAAGTACAAGGTTGACGGTCGTTCCGATCTGATTGACGTCTGTGGTGGTTCTTGAAAGAAGGGTTGCTGTGCCAAAGCGATCGGTGTTTGTGTGCGAAAGCTTGCCGATGTGGGCAAACAACGCGTGCCGTATCCCTGTAGTCATCCCGACAGCGGCTTTGGCTGAAAAGTATTGCGCCGTGACCGAGCAGAGCAGACCGATCACGCCAAGCAAGACCATGATGACACATCGCTTGATGATATAGATGCTGTCGCCCGTTGCGATGCCCACGTCGATGATGTCGGCGACCACAAGCGGGATGAAAAGCTCGAACAGTGCCTCCAGCATTTTAAAAAAGGGGCCGAGACAGGCTTCTATTCGATACGGTTTTAAAAAGCGCAGTAATTTGCGCATAGGCAGATCGCCCCTTTCATTCGTTTATAAACACGAATTGATTATACCATATTTCGCGGCGTTTGACAAGCCGTTACAGAAACTTCATAAAGGAATTTCGAATTAGGTATTGATTTTAAACAAAAAAAGAGTATAATAAAAATAATGTATAGAAAAACGGAAGGATATTATTATGGCTGAAGAAAATTGCACGCATAACTGCTCTACCTGCTCCAGTGATTGTGCATCGCGACAGGCACCGCAGTTTGAAGCACCTCACAAAAAAAGTCAGATCAAGCGCACCATTGCTGTCGTCAGCGGCAAGGGTGGTGTTGGTAAGTCGCTCGTCACCTCGATGCTGGCTGTTGCTCTGAGCAAAAAGGGCTACCGCGTCGGTATCATGGATGCGGATATCACGGGTCCCTCAATTCCGAAGGCATTTGGCGTGAAAGAGCCCGTTCAGGGCGATGAAAACGGCTTGTATCCCCCTAAAAGCGAGGGTGGGATCGATATTATGTCTCTGAATCTGATGCTGCACGACGAAACAAGCCCTGTTATTTGGCGCGGTCCTGTCATTGCGGGCACCGTCAAGCAGTTTTATACCGATGTGATCTGGGATGATATTGATTATCTGTTGATCGACTGCCCTCCCGGAACGGGCGACGTTCCGTTGACGATCTTCCAATCGATCAAGCTGGACGGCATTGTGATCGTCAGCAGTCCGCAGGAGCTGGTCGCTATGATCGTTTCCAAGGCGGCAAATATGGCAAATATGATGAACATTCCCGTTTTGGGACTTGTCGAAAATATGAGCTATGTCAAGTGTCCCGATTGCGGTAAGGAGATCTATGTGTTCGGTGACAGCCATATCAACGAGGTTGCCGAAAAATTCGGATATCCCGTGCTTGCGCGCATTCCCATGGATCCCACTATTGCCGCTTTGGTCGATGCAGGTAAGATCGAGAGCATTGAGCTCAACCCTTTGGCTGACGCGGTTGAGGCTTTGGACCAAAAACTTGGCTGATAAAAAACTGCTGCGCTGAAAGATCATTTGATTTTTGTGCGTGGCAGTTTCATTTTGAGCGATCTTTGATTGCCCTATATAAAATCGTAATTTTAACGAAAGGAGCGAAAAAATGAGACCCGTTGTGCAAAAAATCGGTACAGCAAAGCTTTTTTGCATTCCTACAGACCGTTTCAAAAGTGAATATTTTTCGCTCCGTTTCACGGTGCCGCTTCGCACTGAGACGGCACAAAAAAATGCGCTGACCACAGCCGTTCTGGGGCGCGGAACAAAGCACTTTCCCACCAAGCTTGCTTTGAATCGCCATTTGGACGAGCTTTATTCCACTGCCATTTCAACACGGAATCAGCGGCTCGGCGATATGCAATGCATCGGGCTTGCGGCAGATTTTTTGGGTGCGCGCTACGTGGGTGGCGGCGACGGGCTGTTGCCCCAGATCGTTTCGATCATGGCGGAGCTTTTGTATGCACCCGCTATGCAGGATGGACTTTTTTGCGATGAGTATCTAGAAAGCGAAAAAAACAACCTCCGTGACGCGATCCGCGCGGCGATCAACAATCCCAGAAGCTATGCCTTGTCGAAATGTCGCAAGCTGCTGTGCGGCGGTGAGCCGTACGCGCTTTCCCTATTTGGCGAGGAGGAAACGATCGACGGTATCACCGCAACGACCTTAACTGAACGATATCACGCGTTACTTGGGGAGATCGTTCCTACCTTTTTCTACGTAGGAAATACAGATCCCTTCAAGGTCGCCGCACTGATCAAAGCAAGCTTCCCTGCGTTTGAGACGTTACCGTCACCTTATGCCGCAACTGTAAAAAGGGGCGAGGGCGCACCTGCTTTGGCGACAGAAGAAATGCCCCTTTGCCAGGGCAAGCTGTCGATCGGGTTCCGTAGCGACGTGTCGCTTGGACACCGCTTGGCTCCCGCTATGCTTTTGCTGAACGAAATTTTTGGAGGCTCGCCTGCCTCAAAGCTTTTTCTGAATGTGCGAGAGCGCCGCAGTCTTTGCTATCATTGCAGCTCGTCGGTTGATCTTTACAAGGGTGTGCTCTTCGCCAACGCGGGTATGACACCCGAAAACAGAACGCTGACAGAAGAAGCGATCTTGCAGGAATTTGCGGCGATCGCGAAGGGAAATATTTCCCAAACCGAATTTGAAGCGGCACACCGCTCGTTGGAGTATTCTTACCGACAGGTTTTCGATAATCCCGCGGCGCTGTCTGACTTTTACGCGGGGCGTGATCTGATTGGATCGTCCGATACTGTCGAGAATTTCCGTGATGCCGTGTCGCGTGTCATGCGTGAAGACGTTGTGGAGGCGTCTGAGCATATCCGACAGGGCGCCACCTTCTTCCTGAAAGGAACACTTGACGGAGAGGAGGATGAGGAATGACGGAAATGTTTCACAGCGAGCTGCTTGGCGAGACTTATTACCGTGTCACGCACAAAAGCGGTTTGCCGGTCTATATTTTTCCTAAAAAAATGGCGACGACACACGCCCTACTTGCCGTGAATTACGGCTCTGTGGACGGTACGTCCGATGAAAATACCGCATTTCCCGACGGTATCGCGCATTTTTTGGAGCATAAGCTCTTTGCAAACGAGGACGGAAGCGACTCGTTTGAGCGTTTTTCCGCCTTTGGCGCGGATGCCAATGCCTATACCTCACATACGAGGACTGTTTATCTTTTCTCGGCAACAGACCGATTTGCAGACTCTCTTTCGGAGCTGATCGACTTTGTGACGCATCCCTATTTCACACCTGAATTGGTGGAAAAGGAGCAGGGGATCATCGGCGAGGAGATCAGAATGTGTCGGGATAATCCTTACGACCGTTGTTATTACAATATGCTGGAGGGGCTTTATCAAAAGCACCCCGTCAAAAAGGAGATCTGCGGTTCGATCGGCTCTATTGAAAGGATCACGGATCAAATGCTGTATGATTGCTATCGAAGTTATTATCGTGCCGGTAATATGGCTTTAGTGGTCTGCGGCGACGTGACGGTCGAGGAAGTGCTTATGATCGTCGATGCAAGACTGCCCGAAGTACTCGATCAAAAAGAGGTTCATCGCCCTGATATCAAAGAGCCTGTTGCCATAAATAAACCTCGCGTGACCGAGCGAGGACAGGTGGCGAAGCCTATCTTCTCGATCGGCGTCAAGGACGTCAATATTCCTGCCGATCCCACTGAGCGCGCCAAGCGCGATGCGGGTATGGCGATCCTTTCTGAAATGCTCTTTTCGGAATCGGGCGAGCTTTATGACCGTTTGTTCAACAGCGGGCTGATCTCCCCGGAATTTTCAGCGGATTTTGCGCTAACACGGGATTTTGGCTTTTTGCAGATCTCGGGTGAATCGGGCGATCCCGACAAGGTGCTTGTCGAGATTCTTGCATGTATCGAAGAGCAGAAGAAAAACGGGCTTTCTCACGGGGATTTCGAGCGATGCCGCCGCGTGGAATTTGCCGAATATATTAAGGGGTTCGACTCCACCGAGGAGATCGCAAACACCCTCATCGCCTTCGTGTTTGACGGAGCCGAGATCTTTTCCTATGCGGATATTTTGCGAGATATGGATTTTGATTATATTTCGGCACTTTTCAGAGAGTTTTTCGACCCTTCTCATATAACGATATCTATTATTACACCGTAAAAACAGAAAGGAGACAGAAATGACTGAAGTTATCATATCGTTTCCCGGTATCGGGATAGATGCTTTCAGCATCGATAAGGTCGCTTTTGAACTGCCGTTTTTTGGCGGTCTTGAGGTTCGGTGGTACGGCATCATTTTGACTTTGGGCATCATTGCGGGACTTTGCTACGCTCTTTATCGTACCAAAACCGAGGGGATCTCGGCTGATGATATTATGGATTACGCGCTTTGGACGGTGATGCTTGCCATTATCGGCGCCCGTCTTTACTACGTGCTGACCACACTAAAGGACCCTGCGGGGAATTGGAATTATCACAGCTTTACAGACGTGATCGCCATTTGGAACGGCGGAATCGCCATGTACGGCTCGGTGATCGGCGGTGCCTTGGCGCTGTTTATTGTCAGTAAGATCAAAAAATACAACAAAAATCAGATGCTGAAGGTCTTTGATATGGTTGCTCCCGGTGTGATGCTGGGACAGATCATCGGCCGTTGGGGCAATTTTGTGAACGGTGAAGCGCACGGCGTTGAAACGTCCGAAAACTTCTTCCTTCGTATGGGACTTATGGGCGCGGCTGATACCGATTATCCCTTCCGTATGGTGTATTATCACCCAACATTCCTTTACGAATCTCTTTGGAATCTGATCGGATTTGTACTCATCAATCTGTTTTATA
Source organism: Clostridia bacterium (assembly GCA_017625065.1). Taxonomy (GTDB): domain Bacteria; phylum Bacillota; class Clostridia; order Oscillospirales; family CAG-272; genus Firm-07. The sequence goes on from JAGALS010000066.1 coordinate 15,908, forward strand.
AGAAAAAGAAGTTTGACGGACAGATCGTGCTGATGTATCTTGCCTGGTATGGCTTTGGGCGTATGTTTGTTGAGGGACTTCGCACAGATAGCCTTTATATCGGCGTTTTCCGCATTTCGCAGGTGGTAGGCTTTTTGTGCTTTGCCATTTGCACCGCTTTGCTTGTCTATTTCTATATTCGTGGTCGCCGCGGTGAATTGGATACCGAGGAATATGTTCCCGTGTATGAAAAGCTGCGTGGGCTCGGCCTGCGCCGCCGTGCAAAAGCGGGCGCGGAAGAGCAAGAGGAGAATACCAAGAGCGCCGACGAAGCATTATCGGAAATCGAAACTAAAAATGACACTATATCTGATGAGGAAAAGGAGTAATTATGCCGAACATTATTGACGGAAAGGCGATCTCTGCCGAGATCCGCCGTGAGCTTGCAGAGCAGACGAAGGAATTTAAAGAAAAGAACGGATTTGCACCGGGACTTGCCGTGATCATCGTGGGAGAGGACCCTGCATCCAAGGTCTACGTGCGCAATAAGCATAAGGCCTGCGAGGAGATCGGCTTCACCTCTTACGGCTACGAGCTGCCCGAGAACACCACCGAGGAGGAGCTGATTGCTCTGGTGGAAAAGCTAAATCACGATGACCGCGTACACGGTATTCTGGTGCAGCTTCCTCTGCCGCGCCATCTGGACGAGGAGAAGGTGCTGCTGACCATTGATCCCCGTAAGGATGTGGACGCGTTCCACCCCTATAACGTAGGCAAAATTATGATCGGTAACTATGATTTCCTGCCTTGCACGCCCGCGGGCGTGATGGAGCTGCTGCGCCGCAGTAACATTTCTATAGAAGGAAAAGAATGCGTCGTCGTTGGTCGTTCCAATATTGTAGGCAAGCCTCAGGCAATGCTTTTGCTGCAGGCAAACGGCACGGTCACGGTCTGCCATAGCCGTACCAAGGATCTGAAGGAGGTCTGCCGTCGCGCCGATATTTTGGTTGCCGCCATCGGCAAGCCCGAATTTTTCGATGCTTCCTACATCAAAGAGGGTGCTGTGGTGATCGATGTCGGTATGAACCGCCGCCCCGCTGACGGCAAGCTCTGCGGAGACGTGGACTACGCCTCGGTCGCGCCCCATACCTCGTATATCACGCCCGTACCCGGCGGCGTTGGCCCGATGACCATCGCGATGCTGATGAAGAATACTTTTACGGCAGCCGCCAAGATGGGTGCAAAATAAAACCTTAAGCACCGTGCAAGAAATAATCCTTGCACGGTGCTTTCCTTTTTACCGATTTTATGGTATAGTAAAAATAGTGAATGCTTTGATGTAACCTTTTTATGCCAAATCCTGTGTATTAGGGTGAAGGTACCTGACAAAAAGAAAGGGGGATCGGTCATGGACGATAGACACATTGTAGAGCTGTATTGGCAACGTTCCGAAACGGCGATCGCCGAAACACAGACAAAATACGGCAAATACTGTCATTATATCGCTTATAATATTTTGTCGAACGACGGCGATGCCGAGGAATGCGTCAACGATACTTATTTGAAAGCGTGGGAGTCTATGCCGCCACACAGACCCACCAAGCTGTCGACCTTTCTTGGCAAGATCACCCGTCACCTTGCTTTGAACCGTCGGGAAACCAAAACGGCGGAGAAAAGAGGGGCGGGAGCCGTTTCCGTTGCGCTGGATGAGCTTAGCGAATGTATTGCAGATAACGAAACAGGAGATCCCACCGATGAGATCGCGCTGAAAGGGGCTCTCAATCGCTTTTTGCGCGCTTTACCCGAGGAAACCATGATCGTTTTTCTGCAAAGATATTGGTATTTCGCATCCGTAAAGGAAATTGCTCAAAATCGTGGTATGAGTGAATCCAATGTCAAGGTTATGCTTCACCGCGCAAGGGGTAAGCTGAAATCATTTTTGGAGAAGGAGGGAATCATCATATGAAAAAAGAGAATAGATTGGCACAAGCTCTGGGCGACGTTGACGACGAGCTTTTGGAAAAGGCGTCGCCAAGTCAGAAAAGAAGCGTAAAAAGAACAAAACGAACAGTTTGGTTGTCGATCGCGGCATGTTTTGCGGTCGCGCTTGGGCTTTGGATGTTCATTCCGTTTAACACCAAAGCGCCCGACGTTTCAAAATATGCCGAAAGCGAATATTACGGCATCATACAAAAGCTGAACGCCGTAACTTTTGTCAAGCCTGCTTTTAAAAACAACTTTGATAAATACGTTCTCAACATTTTCCGCGGCGCGGCCGCCGAGGATGCAGGTGCATCTAAGGACAGCGCAAGTGAATCCATACGCTATGCGGAGGTCACCGATAATCAAGTACAAGGCGTGATCGAGGCAGACAGGATCAAGCGCAGTACGGAGCATATCTTTTATTTGAGCGGCAAAACACTGACTGTTTATAACATCTTGGGGGAGAACACAAGCAAGATCGGTGAGTTTACCTTGTCGATTGGGAAAAACGGGGATACCTCGCGCAGGATCAGCCTGTATACCGACAAATGGGATTTCTTTTTGTCTATAGATTGCAAGACCGTGACGGTGGTCGCACCTTATTACGATCACGGCGCTAAGCAAACTTTCGTCGATGTGGTTTCCTTGGATGTTTCGGGGCTGCCCACTATTACCGAAAAGGGACGTGTGACGGTCAGCGGACAGTATGAATCCGCGCGCTTGGTTGACGGGAATTTGCTGCTGATGACGACCTTTGACGTGGGTCGCAATCCCGATTTTTCAAACGAGGCAGAGTTTTTGCCTCAGATCGACGATGGAAACGGCAAAAAAAGCCTTGCGGCAGCCGATATTATCGCGCCGGATGTCTTGAGCAGCGCTTATTATACCGTTGTCTGTAAATTAGAGGAAAGCACCCTTGCATTGCTTGACAGCGCCGCATTTTTGTCTTATCCGGGTGCTATTTACGTGTCGCCCGAGGAGATATTTGTCACGCGAGCCTACACAACGGAAGTCGAGATCAACGGCAAGCTGTATGACCGCACCATGACCGAGATCGGACGTATGGATTACAGCGGCGAAGCGCTGGTTCACAAGGGATCCTTCCACGTAAACGGCAGTGTTCTGGATCAGTACAGTATGGATGTGTACAAGGGCGTTTTGCGCGTGGTCACGACCACAAGAGACTTGTTGCAAGCAGAGAAAAAGAATGGCGATTTTATCGCTTACGATATTGATGTCAGCCGTATCACAAATGCCGATCTGTATTGCATCGACCTTGCAAGCGGGCTGGTGCTTGGCAGTGCCATTTCCTTTGCGCCGCAGGGCGAAACGGTGCAGTCTGCGCGCTTTGACGGCGACGTTGCTTACGTTTGCACCGCCGTGGAATTGACCGACCCTGTATTTTACTTTGACCTCAGCGATTATGCCAATATCACTTATAAGGAAAGCGCGACCATCACGGGCTATTCCAGCTCCTTGGTGGAGCTTGGCGACGGCTATTTGCTTGGCATCGGCGTTGGCTCTTCGTGGGATTCTCTTAAGGTCGAGGTTTATAGAGAAGGGGAGCAAGGTGTGGAGTCGGTTTGCAAATATGAGCTGGAAAACGTATCCTTCGCACACGAATATAAATCGTATTTTATCGACCGTGAAAATAGGCTCGTTGGACTTGGCGTGACCAAGAACCAGAAGAGCAGCGATGCGCGTTATATTCTGCTTTGCTTTGACGGATATAGACTGCACGAGCTTGTAAACCTTCCGCTTGAAGGAAACAATGCCGAAAAGCGTGCTGTGTTGATTGACGATCATTTCTATATGTTCAGCACGGAAGAGTATTTGGTCAAAAAGCTATATTAAAAAAGAAAAGCCGCTTTGCGGCTTTTCTTTTTAGGGGAATTTGAAGGAACCCCCTTGTTTTTCCTGAAAATTATGATAAAATAGAGCAAAAGGGAGGTGGGCAGATGCAAGAGATCAAGCCGGGGCGCTACCGCCATTTTAAGGGTATGGAGTACGAGGTGATCGGCGTAGCGAAGCATTCCGAAACGCTGGAGCCAATGGTCATTTATCGCGCTCTTTACGGCGATGGGGAGCTGTGGGCTCGCCCTGCCGAAATGTGGAATGAAACGGTCGAACGTGACGGACAAACCCTTCAACGCTTTACTTATATTGAGGAGGAAAAACGATGTTAAAAACCGCACCCGCCGTATTTGCGGTGGAACATTCTTATCAAATTATGGTCAGCACAACCGTCCCCGCACTTTTTTGGGTGCGCGTTGGTGACACCGAGTATTTTGATGAATCCAATGGCATTATGCGATCCCTGTCCGATCTTCACCGCGTCTGTGTGCCGATGAGTGAGCTGGATAAGGCGGGGGAATACACGGTCTTTGTACGTCCGCTGATCGAGCGCAAGCCCTATTATACCGAAACAGCACCTGTACAGGAGTTCACGTATCGCTTCTATCCCGCGCCCTCGGATGGGATCCGCGCGTACCATATTGCGGACGCGCACAACCGTGTTGCCGAGCCGGTGGCGGCTTGCCGCGCGTTTGGCGATATCGACCTGCTGATCCTCAACGGAGACGTGATCGACCATAGCGGAGATCCCTCAAAATTTGATAATGTTTACGAGATTTGCTCTCAGCTGACGGGCGGCAGCAAGCCCGTGATCTTTTCGCGCGGCAATCACGATATGCGCGGCAATTATGCCGAGCGCTTTGCCGATTACACCCCCAACGCAAACGGCCACACCTATTATACCTTCCGTCTTGGGTCTGTTTGGGGGATTTTGCTGGATTGCGGCGAGGATAAGGTGGATGAATGTGAAGCCTACGGTCATACGGTCTGTTGCCATCAGTTCCGTCAGCGTCAAACCGCGTTTTTGAAAGATGTGATCGCAAAAAAAGAACAGGAATACGCGGCGGATGGTGTAGATCTGCGCCTTGTGATCGCGCACGTTCCGTTTACCAAGCTTCATCAGCCGCCATTTGACATAGAGAAAGAGATCTATACCGAGTGGGCGCGACTGCTTCGTGAGGAGATAGAGCCCGATGTGATGATCTGCGGTCATGAGCACGTGCTTGACGTTTGGATGCCATGTGGCGAGAACGATACCTACGGTCAGCCCTGTCCTGTGGTCGTGGGCGCAAAGCCGAGCAAGGAATATTGGGCGGGTTGCGGTTATATTTTCGAGAAAAAGGGGATCAAGGTCATCTTTACCGATAACACCGGCGCGATACTCAAGCAAACTGCTTTTTGATGCGCTTTTTGTGCTTGTTTATATTGACTTTACCCCATAGATATGCTATAATTTTTTTAATAAATCCGATTATTCGGAACAGCAAAGGAGATACTGATATGATTCGTGTACTTGTTTGGAATGAGTTTCAGCACGAAAAGACCAAGGACGCCGTAAAAGCAATTTATCCCAACGGTATTCATAATACGATCGCGGATTTTTTGCGCTGTGATGATATTGAGGTGCGTACCGCCACTTTGGACGATGAAAATTGTGGCATTACCAAGGAAATTTTGGATGAGACCGACGTCATTATCTGGTGGGGACACATGGCGCACAAAAAGGTGCCGGATGAGGTCGCGGCGCTTGTTCGCGATGCTGTAAACAGTGGTATGGGTGCTATTTTCCTGCATTCCGCGCACCATTCCAAGCCCTTCAAGCTGCTGATGGGTACGCCCTGCAGCCTGACCTGGCGTGAAAGCAGTGATTCCGAGCTTGTATGGGTGACCGATCCTTCTCATCCCATCACGCAGGGTATTGACCGCGCGATCGAGCTGCCGCACGAGGAGACCTATGGCGAGCCCTTCTCGATCCCGAACCCCGATAAGGTCTTGTTTATCGGCGGTTACTCGGGCGGCGAGGTCTTCCGTTCCGGATGTCTGTTCCAGCGCGGAAACGGTCAGATCTTTTACTTCCAGCCCGGGCACGAATCCTTCCCGACCTATCACATCCCTGAGGTACAAACGGTCATTCGCAACGCGGTGCGCTTCTTGGCGCCCCGTTATCGCGCCGATATTCTGTGCCCTCACGTGCGCAAATGGGGCGATCCCCAAGGGTACGTTCGTTAAAAATCCTTCATAGAGCGCACACTTTTCCCACTTTTTACAAATGCCGCCGCTGCATAACAAAATGCAGCGGCGGCAATACTTTTCTTACTCCAAAAAAGGGGAAGAAAATGTATTGGAATAAAGTTGAAATCTGCGGTGTGAACACCTCTAAACTGAAAACCTTAACCGACGAAGAAAAACGTGAGCTGTTGATCAAAACCAAGGCAGGAGATACAGCCGCGCGCGAGGAATTGATCTACGGCAATCTTCGCTTGGTGCTGTCGATCATTCAGCGTTTTTCGGGACGAAAAGAGAACGCGGACGACCTGTTTCAGGTCGGTTGCATCGGACTGATTAAGGCGGTTGACAATTTTAACGTTGAGCTGGACGTCAAATTTTCCACGTATGCCGTGCCGATGATCATCGGCGAGATCCGTCGTTATCTACGTGATAATAATTCGATTCGTATCAGCCGTTCCGTGCGTGATCTTGCGTATCGTGCCTTGCAGGCAAGGGAAGAGTTGACACGTGAAAAGGAAAGAGATCCAAGCGTGGACGAGATCGCTGAAAAGCTGGGTGAAAAAAGAGAGCTTGTGCTGCGCGCGATGGAAGCGATCATTGAGCCGATCTCGCTTTATGAGCCTGTTTATAGCGAAAACGGCGATTCGATCTACGTGATGGATCAGCTGAGCGATAGCTCTGCGGGGGATGAGCATTGGCTTGAAAATATTGCCCTTCGCGATGCGATGAATAAGCTTGGCGAGCGTGAACGAAAGATTATCGAAATGCGATTTTATCGCAACAAAACGCAAATGGAGATCGCTGAGAGCATCGGCATCTCGCAAGCGCAGGTCTCGCGCCTTGAAAAGGGCGCGCTTGAGCGCATGAGAAGTCAAATATAACGAAAAGAGCTTGTGCCATTTTTGACACAAGCTCTTTTTGATTTGGCGAAAGCCATATCCATCAAAAAGTAGGAAAGATGGACAATAATTTGTTTTACTAAAAATATTCTTTGTTTGTTTTGCACAATATATTTTGCTGTGCTTTTGGTAACTCTGCTGATTTACTTTTTATACATCATTTGTTATAATTTATTATGTGAAATTATTCAATTAATTATAACGCTATAAGGAGAAAGAAAAATGAAAGCAAAAAAGGTTCTTATCGCAATGCTCCTGCTTTGTTTACTTCTTTGCTCGGTGATGCTGCTCGCGTCCTGCGGGCACGAACACGAGCTGAGCGAGGTTGCCGCAGTAAAGGCGACCTGTGCTAAAGGCGGAACTGAAAGCTATTATACTTGCTCCGGCTGTGATAAGCTTTTTGAGGACGCAGAGGGAAGTGTAGAGATCGAAACTCCCAAGGCAACCGAAAAGCTGGCTCATACCGAGGTGGTCGTTGATGGCAAGGTAGCAACCTGCACCGAGAAGGGATTGACACAGGGTAAAAAGTGCTCTGTTTGTGATGAGGTTCTCGTCGCGCAGGAGGAAATCTCTGTCATGGGTCACTCCTTCGTGAACTACGTGTCCGATAACAATGCGACCTGCACGGAGGATGGTACCAAGACGGCAAAGTGTGATAATTGCGACGAGACCGATACGGTTACGGACGTTGGCTCCAAGATATCTCACTCCTTCGTGAACTACGTGTCCGATCACAACGCAACCTGCACGGCGGATGGTACAAAGACCGCAAAGTGCGATAATTGCGACGAAACCGACACGGTTGCGGACGTTGGCTCCAAGAAATCTCACTCCTTCACAAATTATGCATCCGACAATAACGCGACCTGCACGGCGGATGGCACCAAGACGGCAAAGTGCGATAATTGCGACGAGACCGATACGGTTGCGGATGTTGGCTCCAAGAAAGCTCACTCCTTCGTGAACTACGTGTCCGATAACAATGCGACCTGCACGGAGGATGGTACCAAGACGGCAAAGTGTGATAATTGCGACGAAACCGATACGATCGCGGACGAAGACACTGCAAAGGGTCACGATTATAAATCCGTTGTGACTCCGCCTACCTGCGATGCACGAGGTTATACCACCTATATTTGCCAAAATAACAGCGAACATACCTACGTGGATGATTACGTTGACGCTTCCGGTCATAGCTATGGCTCGTGGTCTGTTACAACCGATCCTACGGTTGATGCGGTCGGAACGATTTCCAGAACCTGTCCCGTTTGTGATGACGTAGACACCGCGGATCTGCCTAAATTGAACGTTACCGATTATACTGTCAACACTTCGCTTACGGACTCTGTGCTGACTACGGTATTTGTTTATAACGGCGGTGAAGTGGAGTATTCCGTTTCTCTGACGTCAAGCGGTTATGTTTCGGTGAACGGTCAGCTTTACTCCCGTTACGACGTTGAAAAGCTCAACAATGAAGGCGTGACCGTTTCCTTCGATGAAGCGAGCGGCTTTACCTATCACGCGGCGACTGCACAGACCTTGACGCAGATCTCCACAAACGGTTGCGGCTTGACTCTTACGGGTACGCTTGTGATCAATTC
>JAGALS010000067.1 GCA_017625065.1 Clostridia bacterium
CAGCTGGCTAGAGCAACCGGTTCATACCCGGTAGGTCATGGGTTCAAGTCCAATCTCCGCTACCAGGCCCGTTGGTCAAGCGGTTAAGACACCGCCCTTTCACGGCGGTAACAGGAGTTCGATTCTCCTACGGGTCACCAACGCAAAAAGAAGCCCCTCGGCAACGAGGGGCTTCTTTTTGCGTTGACGATTCGCGGTGCGAATCGACGAGGTGTGTGACCTTTGGTCACACACAGGAGTTCGACAATTGCCGAGCGAGCGCGGAGGGGCTGCTTGTAAGCGGCGCGGGCAATTGTTTTTGCCCCAACGGGGCAAATGTTCCTACGGAGCGGGGCGCAAGACTTTTACGACCAAAAAAGATCTTCTGCATCTTCTTCCTCAGCATGCATCCATTCCAGATCCTGATGCGTGAACGCCTTATGCCGATTCCCTACATCTAAATTGCGACTCTTGAACACATCCATTATTAATTCGATCTTTGCATAACAATCCTCGTCCTTCAAGGATTCATCACGCACAATGTTATAAATGCGCTTGAGTATATTATAGCATTCGCTGTATGCAAATTCATTGAGAAAAATGCCCATCGCGTGATAGTCACACTCTTCAACCGCCTGTCTTGCAATATTAAATAGCATTCTTTCATACAGTTGCATTTTGCACCCCCGTGTTTTATATTGTTTTACACTATTTTACACGATTTTATCCTAAATGTCAATATCCGTTTTTGTTTTATAGTATAATATACTATATAAATGATAGGGGTACTGAATATGAAGCCATTAAAAGAAAGCATCAGCATTACCTTGGATAGCGATCTTCTTAAAGAAATTAAAATTCGCGCCGAGCAAGATCAACGTTCTGTTTCACAATATATCAATTTGGTTTTAACAGAGCATATTCAAAAAAGCGAAACCTCTACAAAACTATAGATACTCAAAAACACGCTGTCATCACACAATTGATGACAGCGTGTTTTTTTATTTCTCCTCCACCTTCGGCAGTCCCACCGCCGCATCCACGGGAAGCGTGAAGGCGATGCCCTGCCCGGGGGTGTTGAGTCCCACGTCCTTGTAAAGCGCGTGAAGGATGTCGTCCTTGATCGCGGTGGGCACCACGATCATCACGATCTCCTTTTCGGGCTGAATGGTGATCTTGAAAAAGCTTTCCGCTTCCGGATTTGCCGTGCCGCGAGCGTTGATCACGGTGCCGCCCCGTGCGCCGCAGGCGCGCGCGGCGCTCATCACCGCATCGCTGAAGCCCGTGTTCACCACACAAACGATCATTTCATATTCGTATGTCATATCATTTTTCCTCCTTCACGGCACGGCGATCGTTGCAAAAGAACTGATACAGCGACACGCCGATCATTCCCGACAGCGGAACGGTATAGGCAATGCCCTTTCCGCGCTTGATGGTGTTGAATTTTTCTTCCAGCATACGAAGCGCCTCGGGCGCCTTATCCTCACGGATCACACTGAAGATCACGCTTTTTTCACTATCCTCCAAGCCCATCATATGCAGGATATCAGAGGTCGCCGTGCCCCGCGCAAAAGCGGAGATCTGCATATTGACCTCAAAGGCTTGCAGGAGATCGGTATAAAACTCTGCCTTTTCACGGTTGACGACCGTAATGAGGAGCTTGAGCTTGCGCGGTGCCGATCTGCGATTGCTTACGGGGGCTTCCACGGCACGCGCACGCACCCTTCTTACCCGTGGAGAAGCCGCTTTTTTCTTGATCTCTTCCATAACGCTCCCCCCTTACATAAAGTCGATGATCTGCTCATCGTCGGCATCCAGAATGTGCTTCATCATGATCTTATCGCGTACCTTCTTTGCCATCACCGCACGGAAGCCCATGATCTGAATGGTGATCAGCGGTGTCATAGCAACCATTGCTACAATGCCGAAGGCATCTGCCAAAACGTGGTCCACACCCTGTGCCGCAACACAAGCGCCCACCGCCATCGGCAAAATAAAGCCCGAGGTCAAGGGGCCGCTGACAACGCCACCCGAGTCAAAGGCGATCGCTGTATACAACCGCGGCACAAAGAAGGAAAGCCCAAGTGAAATGAAATAGCCGGGGATCAAATAGTAAAGAATGTTAAAATCAAACAAAATACGGAGCATCGAAAGCCCAAGTGACACACCCACGCCCACAGAAAGCGCGACCGTCATCGATCTTTTGCTGACGGTGCCGCTGGTGATCTCCTCGACCTGCTTGTTCAGAACGTGCACGGCAGGCTCCGCCAAAACGACCACAAGACCAAGCACAAAGCCAAAGCCAACAAGCAGCGCGGGATGCGCACTTGCAAGCTCTCCGCCGAGCTTGAAGCCAATGGGCATAAAGCCGACCGTGACAGCGGAAAGGAAGATCACAAGTCCTAAAAACGTATAGATGATACCCATCGCCATACGCAAGAGCTTTTGCCTGGGGAGCCGCAGGCATACGACCTGCAGGATCGCAAAGAACGCGACGATCATACCCAAAGCCAACGCGACCTCGCCAAGCACATCTGCTACCGTCTCGATCAGATGCATACCAAGATGCGATTCCACCGAATAATCGGGTAACGTATAGGTCATTTCTCCGCCCGAAAAAGCGCCAAGCGCCATCACGGCAAGGATCGGCCCGACCGAGCAAAGCGCCACAAGGCCAAAGCTGTTCTCGCCCGCGTTTCTGCCGCCCAGCGTTGCGGCAATACCCGTGCCAAGCGCCATAATGAAGGGCACCGTGATCGGTCCTGTCGTCACGCCGCCGCTATCAAACGCGACGGGCATCAGCTGGCCGTTGCCCCTGACCGCGATCAAGGCGGCGAAGGCAAACAGCAGCATATAGAAAAACATCAGAATACGGGAAAGGTCGGTCTTGGTCAAAATTTTCAGTACCGCTATCACCAAAAACGCACCGACACCCAAGCTGACGAACAAGATCAGCTGCCAGCTGGGGATCACGTCGCTGACCTGCGCGGCAAGCACGGAAAGGTCGGGCTCCGCCACGGTGATCAGCACGCCAAGCGCAAAGCAGACCGACAGCAGCATGCCCATCTTGCCCGATTTGGAAAGGCCCGAGCCGACCTGAACGCCCATTGGCGTCATTGCCATATCAGCACCCAGATTAAACAGTCCGATGCCGATCACCAAAAAGACCGATGCGACAAGAAAGGTAACGGTCTCAAGCGTAGTAAAAGCGACAAGCGGCGTCAGATTCATCAAAAAAACGATGGCTGTCACGGGAAGGACCGATACCAATGCTTCGCGTATCTTCTCAAACAAAATTTTCAGCAATTTCCTTCCCTCCTCTTTTAAAGATAAGTAACATATTTATTGTAACGGAGATAGGCGCACTTGTCAAGGCGTTTGGGCGTTTTTCAAAATTTTTCTGCTTGCCGTTTTCTTTTTTTCAAAAACCTTTTCAAGGCAAAAGGCAGGGCTTCGACATATAATGACACTGAAAGGAGGTGCGCTTAGAAATGCAGTACAAAAGCGATGAAAAAGGCGTTGCCGCCATCGGCTCGATGACCGCGGCGATCAAAGCGCAACGCACACTTGCCGCAAGCGGGATCATAACGGAGATCATTTCCCTCTCGCCCGGCGAAACGCGCCGTGGCTGTGCTTATGGCATTGAATACCCCTTACAGCTTGACACAAACGTGCGAAACGTGCTCCGCGCCGCCCGCATCTCTGTTTCACAATATTTCAGAAAAGGCGGATCACAGCTTTGATCTATCTGGATAATGCCGCCACGACCTTCCCGAAGCCCCACCGCGTCACAGCCGAGGTCATGCGCTGCCTCACCGAATACTGCGGCAATCCCGGCCGCGGCTCGCACCGATTAGCGCTTGCCGCCGCAGAGCAGATCTTCTCGTGCCGCGAGGCGCTTTCGTCCTTTCTTGGGGTCGGTGCCCCCGAGCGCATCTTATTCACGCAAAACACCACCTATGCCTTGAATCTGGCGATCAAGGGCTTTTTGCGGCAGGGGGATCACGTGCTGATCTCGGAGCTGGAGCACAACGCCGTGCGCCGACCGATCTGCGTGCTCGCCGCTAAGGGTCAGATCACCTTTGACGTTTTTCCCGTTGTAGGGCTTACCCAAGACGAGCTGCTGCTACGCCTTGCGGAAAAAATCACGCCCGCGACACGGGCGGTCATCTGCACGCACGCCTCGAACATCTGCTCGATCACCTTGCCCATTGCAAGGATCGGTGCGCTTTGTAGGAAACGCGGCATCCGACTGATCGTGGATGCCGCGCAATCGGCAGGGATCCTGCCCATTGATATGAAAACGATGCACATCGATGCGCTCGCCGCCCCGGGTCACAAATCACTTTACGGCATACAAGGCTGCGGTTTTCTTGCCATTGGAAAGGATTTTGCGCTTGAGCCGTTGATGGAGGGTGGCAGCGGCGTGGATTCGCTCCCCGCCGAAATGCCCACAGATCCCCCCGAGCGCTTTGAGGCAGGTACACTTCCGACCCCTGCGATCGTGGGGCTGCTTGAGGGGGTACGCTCGCTCACAAGCGGTACTGCGAGGGACTTGGCCGCGCGCGAGCGCGAGCTGTTTTGCGCCGCGACGGAGCGCCTCTCCTCGCTTCCCGACATCCACATTTTCGCAAAGGAGCACACGGGCTCTGTTTTGCTGTTTCAAAAGGACGGCGTTTCTGCGGCTGAGCTCGGGCGCCATCTTGGCTCCAAGGGTATTTGTGTGCGCACAGGGCTTCACTGCGCGCCAATGGCGCACAAGGCGCTCGGTACCCCCGATGGGGGTGCGGTGCGTGTCAGCTTCGGGCGCTATAACACACCCTCTGATGTCGATTCCCTATGGGAAGCACTCAAGTCATAAATTGTAAAAAATACCACACCGACCGATATGATGCCCTTTGGACAGCATATATGATCGATGTGGTGTTTTTTATGCAGTTCTCGATATTTTGTAGCCAAAAAGCAACAACGTGTTGCGATTTTTAGCCAACGATACCGGAACGTTCAATACCCTGTACCAGATATTTCTGACAGAACAGATACAAAATGATCAAGGGCAAGCAGATCATCATACCGCATCCATACTTCATTGCCTGCACGTAGTCAGGGCTACTGTGCGAGATCTCAGTATACGAGGTGATCAGCGACACGAAGGATGCCGGCAAGCCTGCAGACAAATAGGTCATCAGGCTCGGTGTTTTTGCACTGATAAAGAACAGTCTGGTATAGAAATCGTCTGTCCACTGCCAGCAGAAGGAGAACAGGAACACGGTGATCATCATCGGGACCGAAAGAGGCAAAATGATCTGCCAGAAGGTGCGGAAGGAATCAGCACCGTCAAGGTAAGCAGACTCTTCAAGCTCGTCGGGAACGCCACGGAAGAACTGTCGCAGCATAAAGATGTACAGACCGTTTTTGAACGCCAAGCCGCACACAGAAAGCAGCAGCAAGGGCGTGATCGTGTTCATCAGATTGATACCGTTGGGCCAGGGCAGGATCTTGATCTTGGACAGAATGCTATCCAATCCCGCGATGCCCGTTCTTGTTCCGCCGGAGAAGAACTTGAGAATACCAAGGATATCAAAATAGCTGAAGCGGTAGTACATTGCGGCCTGCAACGTACCGTGAGGGATGACCAGCGTCAGCACCACAGCAAAGAAGACGATCTTGTTGCCGCGGAACTTGAATTTTGCAAGGCCGTAACCCACAAGACATGCCGTAAAGGTCTGCAACAGCGCGCAAACCAAGGACAGACCCATTGTGGTAAAGAAGAACTTGAAATACTGTACATCCAGAATAATTGCTTTGTAGATACCCATCGAGAGGTGACGGGGCACCTTAACGACCGTAGGATCGACAAAATCCTGAGGAGCCATGAGCGAATTTACGATCATGGTGTAGAAGGGCTGCAATACCACAAAGGCAATGCCAATGAGCAAAAGCAATCTGAAAATATACCAAATAACACGCTTGAAGAAGAACGAAGAGCCGTACTTGGCTTTCAAACGATCCTTCAGGGCGGTACGCTCAAACTCAACGCGGATCTTGTTTTTGGTCTCGCGCTTGATTTGAGGCTTACTTTCCATATTTTGAGTCATTTTCTTTCCCTCCCTTCTCAGTCTCTTCTCTGGTAGAAGACGAATGCAGAGCAGATCGCCGCAATCAGTCCAACCACCAGAAGCACGACCATAAGGTACATCCAACCCATTGCAGAGCTGACGTGCATATTACCCGATTGATAGGTGCTGTTGATAACGGTCATAACCGAGTTGGAGTCGGTCGTAAAGTTGTCGATGATCGTGTAAACGCCGTTTACCAAAATCATCGGGCTGACCATTGGGAACGTGATCTTCCAGAAGGTCTCCCAAGAGGTCGCACCGTCGATCTGACAGGATTCGTAGATCGCGGGCGAGATCGATTGCAGGGATGCAAGGAAGATCAGGATCTGTACGCCGGAGCGATTGATGATCGTTGAGATCTCCTGAACTGCCGTTACGATATAGGTCACCATACCTGTACCGAATCCAAGTCCGCTAAACACGCTCATGAGGAGCCCCTCAAGAGCCATCGCAGACTCCATCTTTTCAGCGGCACTTTCCTCCATACCAAGGTCCATCCCCTCTCCGCCTTCCAGGTGAGAGGTCATCATGATCGATTCCATCAAACCGGTCGAAACCACAACGGGAAGGAAGAAGATCGCACGGAATGCGGCACGTCCGACCATTTTTTGGTTCAGGATCACTGCAACAAACAGCGAAAAGATCAAAATAGCGGGAATGTCGAACGCCATTTCCTGCAGACCCGTTAAAAGGGTCTGCACGAAATCAGCTTCCGCAAAAAGCGCGGTGGAATAGTTGTTCCAGCCAACAAATTCCTTGATGATGACACTGTCCATCACCCTGTAATTGTAAAAGCTGTATTTGATCGATTCAAACAGGATCGGAATGTAGATCAGCAAAAAGCCAAGCACAAAGGGGAGTGCAAACAGAAAGCCTGCGCGCGCCTTACGGCGGTCAAGGGAGGCTATTTTCTTTTTCTTTACAGGCTTTGCAGGAGCCATTTTGACTTGATTTGTCATTTGCTATACCTCCCTTTTCAGTGATAGATCACGACGTAACCGTACTCTTCAATGGTGTAAGTCACACCGTTGAGAGAGGTCTTTACCGTGTAGTCGTTAAAGTTAAGGATAATGGATTTGAATGCCTGACCGTTTTCGCCATAGGTCACAAGAACGATGTTGTTATCGATGGCGTACTTATCAAACACATTCTCGGTAACGGTGCCGCCGGTCGTGCCGCCGGTCGTGCCGCTGCCAATCGTACTGCTGCTGTTCAATACACTTCCGTCATCTATCACAACAGAGCCGTCACCGAGTTCGATGGACTCATTGAGCTCAGGGGTGGTGGCATCGTCTTCAATATAGAAGCCGTCTTCCTTCAAAAGCGCGATGAACGCCTCATAAAGTGCCTTGGCACCAATACCGGCATAAAGCTCGTTGAGATTTGTGTCGCCGTCCGTTGCATCGCCCAGCAGATAGCTTCTCAAATGAGCATCGGCAACGGTTACGGGATCGCCCTCAGCCAACTGCACGCGTGCAGCAAGATCGGCAGGAACAGCCACGTCATTGTAAGAATCGTGCAGGATCGATGCGCCCACGTAAGCGGCATCATCAACGGGCAAGGATGCATCCAGACCGTAGAACGCCTTGACCAGGTTCAAATATGCAGCCTCTGCATTCTGAACACCTGCTTTTGCTGCCTCAAGCAAAGCATCGTCGGGTCTGACATCGGTTGCGGGCAGGTTGGGATCGTTCTTGATCGCGAGAAGCGCATCATAAGCATTTCTTGCCTCGATCACATAGCCCGATGCCTTCATCATGGCATTTTGCATACTCAAATAGTTATTGACAATGTAACGTTTGAAGTTGTTCTGGAAGGATGCACGCAGAGTCGCATCAAGCGCATCCTGTCCAAGCAACGCGTTCCAGTTGTTCTTTACAAACTGTGCGGTCGTAGCGGTTTGAGAAGCGCGCTCCTGATTGATCAGTGCTCTGTAATCGGTCAGAGACGTGATCTTGTTGACAGCCTCAGCGGCGATGATACGGTATTCGCGCAGCTTTGCGACAGACTCGTCGTGATCTTTCTTGAGCTGTGCCTCGATCTCAGCCGCAGCCTTTTCAGCCTCGGCAACGATATCTGCAAGCAGCTCATCCTCATCGGGCACGCGCTTGCCGTCAAGGAACTGGTGATCGATGATCAGCTTGGTCTGCACATCGGCAAGCACCGCGTTCAGCTCAGCATAGACGTCGACCAGCTTGCTCTGCCAGATGTCATAACGGATCGAATAGTTTTGCGACAGAAGCGTGTCTTCCTTCAAAAGCTCGGTATTGGCGTAGGAAAGCACAAAGTACAGCGATGCGCCGCTTTCCATTGCCTTCAGCATTGCGTAACGCATATTACCCTCTTTATTGAAGGGAGTGCCTGCAAACTCAACGTAGCCGTGCAGGACCACACCCATAAAGGGCACGGAGTACATTTCATAGTTGTAGCGGCTGGAGTCAAGCGGAATGTTCAGGATATGATCGGCATAGCTCCAGGTGAAGGCGTTGCCGCCATCCAGCATCACGTTATAATCCTTGCCAAAATACTCAAGCGCTTCCATAACGTACTGCTTTGTCTCCTCGCGCAGGATCGTCTTGTTCTCGTCAAAGTCGGAGTTCAAGGCGTTGCCGAAGGTGGCAAGCGAAATGCTGTTTGCGTTCTCGTATTTTGCGTACCGCTTCGCAAGCTTTTCATAGAAATCGCTGTACGTATCAGGGGAAAGCACCATCTGATAGTAGCTGACCATCGATTGCTTGGTTGCGGAATATACACGTCTTGTGGTGTAACGGTTATCAATGGTACGGGCAGCATTTTTCTTCATATTGACCTTGCTTCCGCCATCGGAACGGCTGGTGAAGACAAAGTCAAAATCAGGATACAGTCCAAAGCCCTTCTCTGCCGCGTATGCGGTGAGATCCTCAAAGCCGGAAGCACCGCCAACAACGCTTTCCCACTTCAATTTGTAAGGAACCTCAGAATACAGACCGCCGTTTGCGTAACCCGTCATCTTGAAATTGACGTTTGTGACACCTGCACCCGCAAGGTAATCATACATCGTGGCAACATCCTCAAAGGTCGTGAGGGGCATCGATACGGTCACAGGCATGGAGAGCACCTTTTGCAGCGAATCCATACAGCCAAAGGTCTCGATATAAAGCGGAATCGAGCTCTTGGTATTATCAGCGTTCAAGCGGTTGTAGCCCTCGCTTGTTACATCCAGATAGTCACGGTAAGCGCACGCCATACCCATCCAGGAGCATTCGTAGTAGCTATCCACATTGGCATTCTGTGCCTTCGTGTCGTCGGACAGCATAATGTAGCGGATCCGATAGTCCTCTACGTAACGGCGGCTTGCATATACGCTCCAGTCACCCGAACGTGCCGTATCGGATTGGCGCGACACGAAGGAAGGAATGATGGAGGTGAAATGCTCGCCGGGGTGGTTGACCTTGATCGATGCCAAGGATTCACCCGCCTCAATGATCGCCAGATATCCGCGGGAGGGACCCTTTGTGCCATCCTCCAGCACAGGCGTCTCGATCTGACCGAACACAGGCATACGGATCGTCTGGCTGTGCGCGCCGGAAATATCTCCCAGGGAGAAGTCATTTCCGTACACACGGTAATCGTATTTCCAGTCGTTGTATTTACCAAGGTTCTCGCTGAGTGCAAACAATGCACCGGAACCGTCGGGAACGAAGGAATATCCTTCGCTTGTCTGCTCGGAAGCGCCCATATAAGGCAGAACACACAAGCTATCGATACGGTAAGCGGTCTCGTCATAACGCATACCGTTTGCAGGCAAGGTCACGACCAAGCCGTGCTCATCCAAGGTGTACTCCAGCGCCATCTTGAAGACGCAAGGAGACATCGATTCTTCTTCGTACTCAACGTAAGCATGGTCGTTATCCAGCTCCTCGTAGTTGTAGTTGGGGCAATATTCCAGGATCATTGCCTCAAGCTCACGCACGGCGCCGTCGTTGATGTCACCCTGCAGTACGTAAATATCGATGTACTTTTCCTTTGCAATGGCAAATTGCGCTTCCTTTGCGATCGCTTCAGCCATTGCGGTCTTGCCCTCTTCCATATAGCTGGCATAGAACATCTTGTTGTAGTAGTTGTAGAACTTCAGGTAATCACGCTGAGGTGCCTTTTCGGACAGCGGGATCAGGATCTTTTCCTCAAATGCGGCACGCTCGATCGTTCTGGGAAGCAGCACTCTTGCCGAGCGCTCACCAATAACGTATTCAACACGCAAGCCGCCCTTGATGGGCTTAACCGTGATCTGTCCCTTCTTGACCGCATCGTCATAGCTGTTATAAGAGCCGGACTTTTTGCCGCCATAGCTCAGGGTGATCTGGGAATTCAATCTGCTATGAAGAGCTTCGTTCGTGTTGCTCTCCGCGCTTGTATTCCAGGGATTGGTAAACAGGATCTCGCCGGTTGCGTTATTGCGATATGCCACACTGCCAAGTGTTGTATCGCAACGAAGCGAATACTTGCCATTGTCGTACATAAACGTCATGGCTTCAAACGCTTCCTCGGCGCTCGCATATACCACCTTGGTGTTGTCGGTCTCCGTGCTCACGGTCGATGCTTCTGTGGAAGCAGACACCGTGATCGCGGGGATCATGCACACCAGCATCAGCACAGATAAGAGCGCGCATAGCAATCGCGACAGCAATTTTATTCTCATTTTTTTCTCCTTTCTGCGCTTACAGTCGATAGTTGATCTCGGATGTGATATCGGTGACGAAGGTCATAATATCCATAACGAGAGATGTGAACAGAATACCGATGAACATAATGAATATCATACCCACGATCGTGCCAAGGGTCGTGATCAGGCCCTTGCTCATCTGATAATCGTGCGTGACCATCATACCGAAGAAGATCAGGAAGCCTGCCCAGATAAAGCCAAGTGTCGCAATCAGGCTGAGAAGGTCTGTTTCGGAGCTGACAACGAAGTTCGAGAAGATGGTGGTCGGAATGACCGTGAGCGGAATGGGCAGCACGGAATAACCGATGGCAACAAAAATGTCACGCAGGCTTCCCTCACCGTCAAACAAGGTCGTCAGACACCAGTTCGAGATCGCAAACAGCAATACGGGAACAAAGACAACAAGCAGCTGCATAAAAATGGTGGAGTACTGACCGCGGGGATTCATCACGTAGCCACTGCCCACGCTGCGATAGAACAGCGCAACGACAGTCAAAAGCAGGAAGACAAATGCCGCGCGCACCGAGCCGCGCTTCTCGTGCTTGAGGTCGTAAAATCCGTCAAACGGATGGAACATCACGTGGAAAACATAGACAAGCTCTTCTTTGAACGAAGGCTTTTGACCCGAAACGGCAACCTTTGCATTGATCTTGCCGGCGCGTCCCAAGGCCTTGACGATCAACACGCAAAGCACAAGGATCACGATCGGGATCAGAACAAAGAAGCGAGACATCCACTGCTTACGCAGTTCCTTGTAAGCGACCGAGTAGTTTGCGGTATCGTAGGCGGTCTTGTAGTATTCGAGCGCCTCTTCATAATCACCCGTACGGGACAGCGCCTGACCGATACCGACGTATGCGGCATCATAGTTGGAGTTACGCATCAGGATCTCTTTCCAGTCCTCGACGGCAAGGTCATACTGACGCGAGTTTTGATGGTGCAATGCCTGGATCAGGATGTCACCGTATTCAGTCCGCTTAAAGACCGTGATCTCTTGCGAGGTACCGCCGTACATCACCATCAGCTTATCACCCTGATAGGTGATCGCCTGGATGTTGTTCATATTACCAAGCTGTGTGCCCGAATCGCCGAAGGCGAACAGGAGATTACCGTCGTAATCGTAGGTGTACAGCTTGTTACGCTTGGTATCCATAATGGTCCAGGTCTGCTCGGGTCCGCACGCAACGTCCTCGATCTTCGAAACACCGTCATAGTTTTCGACCTTCATATTTCGGATATCAACCTCGCCCGCGGGCGGCCAGAAGCCGTTACGGCGCATGATCTCGGCACCCGAGGGGTTGAGCAGCTTACAGGGTGCGTAGGTGCCCGCCGTGCTCTTTCCGCTCAAGGCGCTCTCCATCTGAAGCACCAGCTCTTCGTGATAGATGGTCACGTAGATGAGGCCATCCTCGTTGATCGCAATATTATTATAAGGATAGGAAACGACCGTAACAGAGGCTTCGCGCTGCTCCTTGGTCTGGAAGCGTCTCCAGATCTGATCCCACACAGACAGGACTGTCTGCTGTGCGCCGATAAAGCCCGTGAACTCGCCTTCCTTTGTCATCACGATGATACCCTCGTGCGTTTCGGTGGAAACCACGAACAAACGCTCGTAAGCATCGACCGCCACGGCAACAGGCCAATAGATCGCATCATCGTCAAACAGGTTGGATTCGGGAGCGCCAATGACGCTGTCGAAGGTCCATTCCGCATTCTTTTCCTTCTTGGTGAAGGTGACGATACGGCTCTGCTCGGTATCACAAACGTAGATCTTACCGGGTCGCAGCTCACCCTCCACATAGCGATCCTCGGTCACGAACACGCCCTGGGGCTTCTTGAAGTGGTCCATAACCTCTTCGCCGTTGCGGAAATCCTTGATCTCCTGCTGCAGCTTGTAGTATTTGTCAAAAACCAGGACACGGCTGTTACCGGTGTCGGCAATGTAAACGTTGCCTGCCGCATCGGTAACGATATCCTTTGCACTGTTCAGCGGTGTCTCAAGACCCATGTTCTCAATAGACAGCGTGACGTGCGCTTCATATGCGTCAGGCGAGTAAAGCGCCTGACCGTCGATAGAATAGGTGTAGGTCTGATATGCCTGTGCTGCGCCCACCGGGATGGATACGACCATCAGAAGGGCAAATAACAAGCTTATAACCGATATAAACTTTTTCACTGTTTTCCCCCTCCTTTAGTCTTTCATACCCGAAGAGCCCATCGTCTCAATGATATTGGACTGCGAAATAACAAACACTGTGATCGGCACCAGCATCATAATAACCGTAGACGCCGCGCCGGCACCGGCACGCTTGATACCGCCTGCCATGATCTGACCGATCGCGTAGTTGAAGGATTTGAGCTGCTCGGAATGGATGTACACCGAAGAACCCTGATTCCACAGACCTTGGAATGAATAAATGATCAGGGTCAGCCACGCGGGCTTAACCATAGGCATTGCGATCGTCCAGAAGGTTCGAAGCTCGGAAGCACCGTCAAGACGTGCCGATTCCAGCACCGAGTCGGATACGTTGGTCTGCATAAACTGTCTCATCAAATAGAGTCCCAAGGTGGAGCACCACGCGGGAACGATCAACGCCCAATAGGTATCCACCCAGCCAAGCATCGTCATCAGGATAAACGAGGTAATACCCGAAACCGTAGACTGGAACATCAGAGAGGTACGAACAAACTTGAACATAGCGTTACCGCCGGGGAACTTGATCTTTGCCAAGGCATACGCCGCAAGAGAAGCAAGGAACAAGTGACCGAAGGTGCCTGCCACGGCAACAAATACCGTATTAAATATGTAGCGGGAAAAAGGAACCCACGAGGTATTCATCAAGGAAAACAGGTCACGGTAATTCTTAAAGGTAGGGTTACGTACGAAAAATTGAGGCGGGAACATCCACAGCTCATCCAAGGGCTTGAGTGACTGCATCACAACGTAAACCATGGGCAAGAACATAAATGCACCCATAAGCACCAATACGATGGTAATGCCTGTATCACCCCCCGCGGAGCGATTCAAAACGACCTTATGTCCTCTTACACGAAGTTTTTTTGCCATATCAATTGCCCACCTTCGAAAGAAGTTTTACGATCAGCTTGTTAACGCCGACCTGAACAAGAAACAATACCATAGAGATCGCCGAGGCGTAGCCCGTCTCAAAACGAGCTCCGCCATAGTCATCCAGATGGTGCATAATGGTGTGCGCCGCATAGTCCACGGACGGGAAGCCGCAAAGCGCGGTAACAACACCACCAAATCCAAAGGCACCGGTAATCGCCAGTATCGCGCCGAACATCAGCTGCGGCTTCATGGAAGGCAATGTAATGTACCAAAGCTCCTGCCAACGGTTTTTTACACCGTCAACAGCGCCTGCCTCGAACATGGAACGGTCAATGCCCTGCAGACCCGCAATAAAGGATAGGAAGGACGTACCAAGCGAGGTCCAAAGCGCGACCACGATACACAACGGCATAATGTAATCGGCATCCTGGAACCATTGAATGGGAGAACTGATGAGGCCGAGGTTGAGCAACGTACCGTTGACCCAACCGTAGGCGTCACCCGAGAACAGCGTACCCCAAATGAGGTAGACCTGACCCGAAATAGAGGGGGCGTAGAAGACCAACGTGACCACGGCACGGATCTTGGGAGGCAGCTCGTTGATGAACCACGCCACCATCAAAGACATCAGGTAGGAGGTAGGTCCTACAATAATAGCAAAAATCAGAGTATTCTTGCAGGCGATCAAAAAGATATCGTCATCAAGAAAGAGCCGAATATAGTTATCAAAAAATACGAAGTTCGGCATCTGTAACATATTGAAGTCCGTAAAACTGACTCCCAAAGACAAGAACACCGGAATGGCAGTGAAAAGAGTGAAAAGAAGCATATACGGTGCAACCATTAGATAGGCGCCCTTGTTTTTCTTCATTTCATTCCACGTCCATTGCGCGCGCGTCATGTCCGAGCGAATCACCGCTTTTTTCTTTGACATGTGCTTTTCTCTCCTTATTAGTTAATGAATGACCGTCTTATTTGCGGTTCAATACGGTAACAGCATTGCGAATCGCCGTAATCGTTGCGGCAAAGGCAGTTGCATCGGCAGCGGCAAAGGCTTCCGCTGCGTTGGCAAGTGCCACTGCATCCTCATCCCGAATGCCGTTGTTCATAATGTCGACTGCAAGCTTTGCGGCATCGATCTTGCCTTGATCCATTTTTTCGGTATCAGCGGCATAGGCTTGTTCCACCTGCAACAAGCGCTTCTCCACTAATGTCTGACCAAGCTCAAGCGTTTCAAGTCCGAACTCCTCGCGCTTACGGGTGATCTCCTTATTGATCGTGGAAATATGGCTTTGCAGCTCGTCAACCGGGTCCTTCTTGTCGTTATATGCGGCAAGGAAAGCGAAGTTGGTGTAACGTCCGATGATATAGGTGCCGGGATAATCGGGGATCGAAGCCAAATTACTGAACTGATATGCGATCTGCTTGTACTCTTCAGAGGTCCAGGGCATTTCGCGAAGCGCATCCTTGTTTGCACACGCGGGCTTAGCGGAAGGACCAAGGATCGCAACCATTTCATTGGAATACTTGATCTGACAATCGGCGCCCGTGTACCATTTCATGAACTCCCAGGCCCTCTCCTGTTGATCACAGCCGTTCATCATACAAATAGCAGTGGTCGTGGCAACCGACACGTTATTGATATAGGTAGTACCGTCTTCGCGGGTGTGCTCAATACCGGGCAGGGGCAGGAACTCCCACAGGCCCTTGATCTCGGTCGCAAATACCGTCAGCTTATTATAAGTATCGTTGTAATCGCCAAAGCCGATCGGCATTTCACCGGTACGGAAGCGGTTGGCAAAATCGAAGCTTATGGGGAAGGAATACATGGTAAAGTTGTTACACATGGTCTCAAAGGCTTCAAGCGCCAGATTGGAGTCAAGGTTAATACGCATGCCTCCGTCGGCAAACAGCTCGCCACCCATCTGATAAAGGAAGATCTGATAATTCTTGTGCATACCGATCTCCATATTGTTTGCCTGCAGCACAGGAACGGCGGCAAGCACATCATCCCACGTTCTGGGGATCTCAACGCCAAGATCGGCAAGAATATCGTCACGCACGAACATCATGCTGAAGTCCTGAGACATCGGCAAGCCGTAATAATGGAAGATGTTATCGGCATCCTCCAAGCCAAGCACCAGCATTGCCGCCTCGTTGAATTTAGCATTTTCGTTTTTGATGGGATCTCCGTTTTCGTCGTAGATCTTATTGAAGTTTTCATCCACCTTATATTCAAGTGCGTAATCGGCAAAGCCCTCCATCCTTTCAATGGGCAGCAGGGCACCTCGGATGGCGTAGTTGATGACGTTACCTTCACCAATACCGAGATAAACGTCGGGGCCGATACCCGCCAGAACCGAAGGCAACAGCGCACCGCCGTTGATCAGCTTCAGGTTAACAGCCGTTCCGGCTGCGCTCTGGGTTGTGAAATCGTTACTGATCAGGGTACGCAGAACCTGCGCCTGGTCACGACCGGTCGCGATCCACACGTCGATCGCCTCCGCACCGTTCTCGGCATCAGAGCTCATATTGTCGTAGTTTCTGAAGAAGGACATAATGAAGCTCTTGACCTCGTGCAAAATCGAAGCACCAAAGCTGGCCTTTGCCTGGGGCAACTCGTCATCATCCGAGGGTTGAACGACGATGTAGTCAAGCTGAAGGGGTTGGGTCTTTGCATCGCCAAGCCAGGTACCCAAGGTACCGATATATCCTTTCAGCTGGTCAAGATAGGTCGCGACCTCATCCTCATCGCTACTGATGCGTTCCAACGTCCAGGCGATCTTTTCAAGCGTTGCCACGTTAGAGCTCTTTTCGCCCGTTGCCTCGGCAAGCTCTGCAGCCAGATCGTAAAGCTCCTCGGATCGGTTATGCATATCGATCATAACATCAGGCATAACGGTGAAGAAGTTGTAATCACGGTACTGGTCGGGAGAGGTACCCGTCAGCTTGATGATCGAAAGATAGTCGCTGTTGATAGAATCCAGAATGGTCTCCACGCGACGGACGATGTCACCCATCGAGCCAAGCGTGACCTCCATTTCAACGGTGTACTCCACACCCGCTTCGAAATAGAACTCATAAGCGAGCAGGTTGCCGTTCTCATCGACGGTACCGTTGTTCATCAGCATAGACTGCCAATCGGACGAATAATTGAAGCGGATCTCCGAGGCTTCACGGAACGGCATACCGCCGTCGTAATAGCCAAGAGAGCCTTCCTCGGCACCCTTGCTTGCAATACGGAGCGCACGGCAAACGTACATACCGTCCAGAACGTTTTGGCGATAACGGCTTGCAAGGTGATACATACCGCTCTTATCTACCTTAAAGGAATAACGCACCCACTGTCCTGCGGTCTGCCACTTGTCGCCGCCAATGGTGTTCAGCAGTGTACGCGTGGTATCCGAGGGAGAGTTTGCCGCATCGCTGCGGTCCTCAAGAGGATAGATGTTCTGAGAAGAGGTCGCGTTGATGTATTCCGCCTGAATGGTGATCTTACCCGAGCCTGCCTCTACGCCCTTGAACTGCTTGAGGTAGGTCGCGTAATCGATCAGATCCTCGTGCGGGATCAAAACGATCGACTTCACGGTCATAGGCTCTCTGATCGCCTCAAGGGAGATCGAGACCTCGCCGTTTTCATCGGGCTCTAGTACAAACTCAAGCGTTTCCGCATAGAAGCCATCGGCATCACGCAGCTCGTAAGTGCACCATTCGGGCGCCTGCTTGAGAACGGGACGGACCTCGTTGTTGTTAAAGTCGCTTTCAAAGAAACGAACCGTAAAGCGGCTGACAAAATCGCTCATGCCTTCGGTCCAGACACCGGGAAGCGAAAGCTCCAGATATGCATCATCACCGGAGCCGGCGATCTGCATACCGTCAACAGAAAAGCCCGCCGCGATCGCTGCATCATAGAGCTGCTGGATCGAATAGTTCCCCTTCGGGTCGGTCACCTTGGCCGTGTGATACGTGCTTCTCCAAATCTTCGGAAGATTCAGATAGCGCGCTTCGGCAAAGGGGATCTTGCCGTTGATACGAAGGCTTCTCTCAATGGAAGAGGACTTCGCCGCATCGGGCCAATATTCCACAACGATACTGTACTTCGTTGCCTTGGTAATGGCACCCGCCGGCACCTTCCAAGTGACCTCGCCCGCGTCAGGAGTGTAAAGCGCAGTCACACCGTCTGCCGTTGTGACGACCTTCACATCCTCGCCGGTAGCACCCTTTTCAAACTTGGCGTACTCGGTACCGGGGATCACGACGGCCGTGGTCGCACGCTCAACCTCCGTATGATTGCCCATATAAGCCTCATACGTCGCAACATTGAGGTGCTCCTTGATCTTTTCCAAGGTCTTGTCGGTGGTGGAGTCGCCTTCCCCGTCAACAGCCGCGCTGATCGTCAACGCGCTGCCCATCAGGAAAACAAACGCCAGAGCCAAAGCAATCAACCGATGGAACTTTGTTTTCTTCATGTTCTTCCTCCTCTGCTTCGATCGCCACACGCGATCATTGGTATTGTAATTTTGCACGGATGCCGTGCGAGTGTGCGACTGCGTGTACGCGCGTGGGGCAGCGGGCAAGCTGCCCGCGCCAAGCGCGCAAACAGTCACAACCCCCGTACCGAGGCACGGGGGTCTGCGTATGGCAACATTTTACCACGGAGCAGGCACAAAAGTCAAGCCAAAAAATCTCGCGCATTATGCGTGCGAGAGCGTCCGCACACGTGGCGCGCCGTGTGGCAGGCGAAAATCAAAATGGGGAGGCTTTATGCAAAAATCAGCGTTTTTTCACTTGACAACGTGTCTTTTTCTTTGCGCAGTAAATTAAATTTACCAAACGCATTGCTCAAAAATTCTGCTTCTCGTCTTTTTCGCGTTTTTTTGTCACTTTTTACCGAACGGTCCAAAATTGTTTTTGAGCGGTAAATATAATTTACCTGTTCGTTTTTTCTTCCTTTTCCCTTTTCGCATTTGACTTTGGCCTCTCTTTTTTGCATCTCTGTGCACCATGCACAAAACAGATCTCGAATTTTCTACATTTTGACAACGCCTCAAAAGCTTCACATTTTACAAAACGTTCATTATTTCTCCGATAATTTTCTTTTTAATGAAAGCTTCTTATCGCCGCCTTCTTCTCAAAACAACACGAACGCCGTCAATTTTGGAAAGGATCGCTCGACACCTGTCAACAGCTCTTTTTTCTTCCGTATCCTTGTCAAACGATGCCATCGGGAAATGAGACCGCTTGCCAAAGCAGGTCGGATCGCGCCGCCCAAGGTCCGTCGGCACTCTGTGGGTTGTCAAAGCAAGAGCTTTCTTGGCAAAGCCTGCAGATCCTTGTCAAAAAAACAAAAAAGCCGCCTCCTCGCACGATGCGAGGAGGCGGCCCTTATTCAAAAGATCACCAATCGGTGGAAATGTGCTTCCATCCACCCTTGATATAATTGATCCCCGACCAAAGGGTGAAGATCAGCATCAAGCCAACAAACAAATAGGAAACGGGATACAAGTGTGCAAAGAAGAAATCGGGAGCAAAGTGACAGATCAGCGCATCGACCAAGGGCTCAATGAAAAGGAAGCAGATGCACACCATCTGGCAAACGGTCTTGATCTTTCCAAGCATATTTGCCGCTACGACCGTGCCGCTTGCATTGACCAGCACCAGGCGCAGCGAGGTGATGGCAAGCTCGCGGAAAATGATGAACAAAACAGCCACAAAATAGATCAAAACGAATACCGTTTGGTACCGAACGCCATAAGTTTCGGGGTTCAGCATACGGAACAAAAGCGCCAGCAGCGTACCGATGACCATAAACTTATCCGCCACGGGATCCATAAACTTGCCGAAATTTGTGATCAGCCCTCTTGCGCGGGCGATCTTGCCGTCCAGCATATCCGTGAGCGACGTCAGGGCAAAAAGCACAAGCCCCACGCCGTACGCCACCTGCCACGGGATGAGCGAAGCGGGCAACAGCAGAAAAACCGTCATAACGGGTACCATACAAAGGCGAAGCATCGTCAAGCGATTGGGCAGATTCATCTTACTCATACGTCCTCCTTCGGAATGATGCCGTGTCCGTACAGATCGTAATCCAGCACGTCACGGACCTTCACGTCGATCATACTGCCGGGCGCGATACGGTGCTCGGCTTTGAAGTAGACCTTGCCGTCAATTTCGGGGGCATCGGCAGCAGATCTGCCGAAATGCGCTTCGCTGACGGGGTCAAAATCCTCCACCAGAACGCGCACGATGCTTCCGATCTTCGCTTCGTTTTGCTCGGCATTGATCTGCATTTGCGCCTTCATCAAGATGTCCGCGCGATCCTGCTTTAGCTGCTCGTCGATCTGATCGGGCATTGCGGCGGCGGCAGTCCCTTCCTCCGCGGAATAAGGGAAGACACCCATATGCTCAAATCGCGTTTCCTCAACAAATTGGCAAAGCGCTTCAAAATCCTGCTCGCTTTCACCGGGGAAGCCGACAATAAAGGTGGTGCGTAGGGTGAGATCCGGGATCTCACGGCGCAGCTTGCCGATCACCTCGCGGATCATAGCGCTGTCGCCGTGGCGGTTCATACGCTTCAGCACGGAATTGGAAATGTGCTGCAGGGGCATATCAATGTATTTTACGATACGGTCGTTATCGCGGATCTCGGCGATCAGCTCATCGGTGACCTTATCGGGATAGCAATAGAGCAGGCGGATCCACGGGATGCTTGTTTCCTCGGTGATGCGGTGCAAAAGCTCGTGCAATTTATACTCACCGTACAGGTCCTGACCGTAGCGTGTGACATCCTGCGCCACAATATTCAATTCTTTAATACCAAGCGCGTCCAGATCCTTCGCTTCGGCGACAAGATCCTCCATCGGGCGGCTTCTGAAACGCCCGCGAATGGACGGAATTGCACAATACGTACAGCAATTATCGCAACCTTCACCGATCTTGAGATAGCTGTAATACTCGGGCGTGGTCAACACGCGATCGCCGCCAAGCGCAACGGTATTCTTATCCTCAAAGGAGGCGTACTTGGGATGCTTTTTATCCTTCCAGCGGCGCTGTACGTCCTCGATCGCTTCCACGATGTTATGAATACTGCCGACACCAAGCAAGGCATCGACCTCGGGTAATTCTTCAAAGATCTCCTCGCGGTAGCGCTCGGCAAGACAGCCCGTCACCACAATGGCGCGCAAGGAACGATTTTCCTTGAGCCAAGCCACGTCCAGAATATTGTCAATGGCTTCCTTTTTTGCGCTTTCAATAAAGCCGCAGGTGTTGATGACAACGATATCCGCCTCGGTCTCATCAGGCGTGATCTCGTAGCCTGCGGACATCAATTTGTGCAACATGACCTCGGTATCCAATTGATTTTTGGGACATCCGAGGGAAATAAATCCGATCTTCATAGCTTCTGCCTTTCTGCAAACACTATTAATATCATATCATACAAACAAGAAAATGTCAAGAAAACAAAAAGCAAAGCGCAAAAAAACAAAAAGGTGGGGATACGGGTGAAGAAAAGCGCTATTTTTTGGAGAAGGCTTCTGCTGCCGAGAGCACGGACATTGATGCTTTTGATCTTACCCGCCGTGACCTTTTTGCTCCCCTTCCCTTTGTTTGATCACTTGTTTTGCCGCGTGATCGCTCTTTCTCTTGCTCTGTATGTTCTTCTATCGCTTTTTATGCGCCTGCCGCATCTGTATCGCAGCGGGCGCGACGTGCTGCTGCGCCGAAAGCATCGAAAAAGAGAGTGGTGGGCGCGCGCCACGCTCTTTGGCGGCATCTTTTTCAATCTGCTCTATGCGCTGTTTCGCTTGCTTGCGGGTGCTGTCACCCATTCGCTTTGGTTTTGCGCCGAGGCGATCTATTATGTAATACTCGGCTCGATCCGTTTTTCTCTTGTGGAGGAGGATCGCCGTATTATGGCTGAAAACGACCCCGTCAGGCGGGATATTGCAACAAAGCAAAGCTATCGCAAGGGTGGGAAATTGCTGTTGCTGCTTGCCCTTGCCCTGTACGGCATCGTTTTTCTTGCCATTCGCGAAAATCGCACCTACGTCTACCCGAATTTTATCATTTGGGGCGCCGTGCTCTTTGCCATCTGGCGCGCAGGAAGCGCCATTTACCATTTGCTGCATTTCCGACGGCAAAAAAGCCCTGTTTTGCTATCCGCCAAGGCGCTTTCGCTCTCGGCGGCGCTGCTTTCCCTTTTCGCGTTGCAAGGAACGTTACTCTCACGGTTTGGCAGTTCGCTTGCGTGGCGCGCGACCTGGAACGGCATCAGCGGCAGTTTTATCGGTATTTTGATCACCGTTATGGCACTAATGATGCTTTGGAAGGGCAAAAAATTCCCTTATAAAGACACAAAGAGATAACAGATCGGTATAGCCGAAATGTTATCTCTTTTTATTGGTTTCATGAAATCGTGGTTACACCACGATGAAGTCTTCACTTCGTTCAGATGAAATCCAAGGCGAGGCCCTTGGATGAAATCAAATCCGTCCAAGACGGATTTGATTGCGTGATGTCCTTAAGGAAATCACGCTAATCGTCGGGGGTATGCGCAAGCGAGGGATCTTGCACGTTTTTGCGTATACGTTTACGTTTTTTACGTTTCTGCTCTGTTTTGTTCATCCGCGTTTTTCAGCAGGATGTGCCGCGCGACGATCAGCGCCGCGACCGCTACGCTAGCAACGGCGGTCACGATTACAACACCCATCCAGAAGCTGCCCGCGAACTCCGAAACGGCGAGTCCCGTCATATCGAATTCGCCATCGGCGTTTTGCAGATGCAAAAAAATCAACGCAACGTCGGTAGCCAAGGCGGAAACCGTAAGAAGACCTGCCACGGCTGTCAAAGCATCGGCCGCCTTGCATCCGCTGTTCACGCTCGCAAGCCTTGTGGGCTTTTCGCGGCGGAAATCCAGCACCGAGCCAAGGTAATATGCTGCAAGCACCAAAACTACGGTCTCGGGGATCATATAAGTGGCATTATAGCCAAAGGAATAGAGCAACGCCGCCTCGGTCGGGATCGACAGCCCCGCCCAAACGGTCGCACCCGATACGACGTGGCAAAGATAACGAATGAGGCACACCAAGACCGAGCCGCAAACAAGCGAAAGGCTTTGTTGCGTTATTGTGCGACGGAACACACCGCCAAGGCCAACCGCCACAAACGCGATGATGTAATCAAGAAAGATCACGGCAACGACCGATTGCCACGTGGTGAAATAGGTTAAATTGTTGAGGCCAAGCAGCTGCTGCACGATGGCATACACAAACCCCGAGCCAAGTCCCCAAGAAAGTCCGTGCCGATAGGAAATGAGCACGACGGGGAGCATCGAAGCCACGGTGATCGAGCCGCCGTATGGCATATTGACCACCGAAAACAAGCTTAAGACCGTGCCGATCGCCACAAGCAAGGCACATTCGACCATTTTTTTGGTTCTGATCGTACTTTTCATAAAAACCTCCGAAAAATAAAATTTACCGCACGAAATGCTCCGTGCGGTAAAAGATATTTTCCCTCGATCTCTCCCTACGCCGGCA
Source organism: Clostridia bacterium (assembly GCA_017625065.1). Lineage (GTDB taxonomy): Bacteria > Bacillota > Clostridia > Oscillospirales > CAG-272 > Firm-07. The sequence goes on from JAGALS010000067.1 coordinate 23,413, forward strand.
TTATCCGTATCAGGTTAAGGGTTCGGGCATCGCCCGTCTCAGCCGTCTTACTTGACAGCACCCCTGATTTCTATGCGGTTTTCGATAACAGTATAGCGCAACGCCCCGCGCTTGTCAAGGGCTTTGTAAAAATTATCAGTAATAGTTATTCGCGGCAACCATCGTGATGTCAACAGTACCAAGCAAGGCTTCGTTCACAACAATGCGGTCAAGATAACCTTCAGCTTTGAGCTTGTCCTGCAGCGTGCTTTCAATCACAAGGTCGGTAAGCGAGCTGAACCAGCGGCTGTTTGCCTCTTGCTGCCACGCGCCGTCATCGAGCTCGCTACGCATCAAAATGTAGTAGCCCGAGCTGGAATTCAGGATCATCAGATCTCCGACCTGCATTTTCGCAAGCTCCACCGAAAAGGTGCTGAAAATGGTGTCGGCGTTATAAGAGCCCGTGGTGAAATACATGCCGTTTGGGGCATAGGTATTGTTGAAATCCTGGTTCTCGCCAAACGCCTTCATATACTCCAAAAACAGTGCCGTATTGCCCTGACAGGTCTTGGCGATCTCCTCTGCCTTCAAAAGGCGCTTTGCCATTTCGTCCTCGGTGTAATTCGCCAGAAGGTTTTCGCCCTTGGCGTTGTATTTGTAGTTGGGTTTTCCGTTCTTCGTATCGTATGCAATGACCCATTTTCGATAGACCGTATTGCCGTTTTCGTCAATTTCGGGCACGGTCTGATCCCCGTCCTTCTTGGTTGCGGGGCGGCCGTTTTTCTTGTCATAGGCAACCTTGCCGTGCTCATCCACAAAGATCTTATTGCCCTCGGCATCGCGCACAAAATTGCCGTTCGCATCGGTCTTGGGGATCTGTTCGACATCGTAGGCAATATCGCCGAATTTATAATAAACGGTCACGCCGTCCTTTGTTTCGGGCGTCGCGGTCGTATCGTAAGCGATCACCAGGCTGCCGTCCTCACCTTGGATCAGATTACCCTCGGCGTTCGCCACGTAATAGACCGTTCTGTCATCGTCGTCCCTGTCGTGGTCGTGATAGGCATTGGAGATCAGCATCTGATAGCCGCGATAATAGTTATCCTTGTAAAACTGCTCTTTTTTTGTGGGGCCGATCCGGCTGCCGTCCTCGCCGTACAGCTCTGTACGCAGCTGATCGAGCTTTGCCTCGATGATGGCGGCATCGCGCAACACCGTGATGTTCGCGCCGTAGGCTGACAGCACGGAGTTAAACTGACTTTTAGACCCCTCGCCGACCTCCTCGATCAGCTCGTCGATCCAAAGGTCGATCTCGTCCTCAACAGCGGGATCGAGCCGAAGTCCCAGCTCATCGTAAAGGCAAAGGGCGGCGGCGATCTGCTTGAGACCCTCAAGCACCTGATTTGTGAAATACTCGCTTCGGGTCTGATCCTTTCCGTTGAGATGCTCGATGGTCGCCCAGAAATCCGCGTTGTTCACGTCGTGCCCTGCCGCAGCAAGAGTTCCCTTCATACGGGAGAGGTAGAGCTGAAAAACGTTGATCGAGATATCCTCGCTCCCCGCCTCAATAAAGGTCTTGCCGTGGGCGGCGCATCCCGAAAACAGCATCAGCGCCGCAAGCAGCAAGGCAAGCAATGAGATCAGTTTTTGTTTCATGGTTTTTCCTTCTTTTTATAATTTCGATACATCGAATGTCAAAACATCCTTTTCATTATAACATATCCGCGCTTATTTGTCTACTGCTTCTTTTCCCTTTTGCAAGGAAAGCTCCTTGCAGGCAAGGAAGAGCTCGATCAGATTTTCCAATGCCGTATTCGCTTTTTCGATACGGTAGCGGATATAGGGGTTCGCGGACAGCATCATGCGCAGCTTGCCCGGGAAGCGGGTCGAGAGCTCCATCCAAACGTCCACATCGAGCTTTGGTGAGCAGATATGCACGTCGCTGCCATCCTGACGGATCTGGGTGATGCCGCATTCCTGCGCAAGCGAGCGGATCAATGCGATCCGCAACAGGTTGGATGCCGCGCGCGGCAGCTCGCCGTAACGGTCAAGCAGCTCGTCGGTCATATCCTCCAGGTCATAGCGGTTGCCGATCAGCGAGATGCGCTTATACAAGGAAATACGCTGATTTGCCGATTTTACATACCGTTCGGGGAGATTTGCGTCATAAGACATACTGACGATGCACTCGGTCTGCTCCTTCACGACTTCGCCGCGCTCGGTGAGCACCGCCTCATTGAGCAGCTTCACGTAAAGGTCATAGCCCACCGCATCAAGATGCCCGTGCTGCTGTGCACCAAGCAAATTACCCGCACCGCGCAGCTCCAGATCGCGCAGTGCAATGCGAAATCCCGCGCCAAATTCGGCATATTCGCGGATCGCCTCCAGGCGCTTGCGCTGCACGTCGCCGAGCGCTCTGCCACGGGGATAGGTGAAGTAAGCATACGCGCGTCTTGGCGAGCGCCCGACGCGTCCGCGCAGCTGATGGAGCTGAGAAAGCCCCAGACGGTGCGCGTTATCGACGATCAAGGTGTTCGCATTCGGCACGTCAACACCCGTTTCGATGATGGTGGTGCTGACCAAAATGTCGATCTCACCCGTGATCATATCGCTCCAGATGCGCTCCAGCGCGTCCCTTTCCATTTGTCCGTGCGCCACGGTGATGCGCGCTTCGGGAATGTCGCGCGACAGCTTTGCCGCCACCGTATTGATGCTTTCCACCGCATTGTGCAGGTAAAAGACCTGGCCGCCGCGGCGAAGCTCACGGCGGATCGCCTCCTCGACGATCAGATCGTCATCCTCGAGCACGTAGGTCTGCACGGGCAAGCGGTCGCCCGGTGCTTCGTCCAAGATAGAAATGTCACGTATACCGCTCATCGCCATATTGAGCGTGCGCGGAATGGGGGTCGCGGTCAGCGTCAGCACGTCCACGTTCCCTGCCATTTGCTTGATCTTTTCCTTTTGTGCAACGCCAAAGCGCTGCTCCTCATCGACGATCAAAAGCCCCAAGTCCTTGAATTTGACGTCACCCGACACCAAACGGTGCGTACCTATTATAATGTCGGTATCGCCGCGCGCAAGTCGGGCAAGCGATTGCTGCTGCTCGCGCGGTGTGCGGAAACGGGATAGCATATCCACGCGCACGGCAAACGCGCGCATACGGGAGACAACGGTGCGAAAATGCTGCATCGCAAGGATGGTGGTCGGCACAAGGATCGCCACCTGCTTGCCCGCAAGCACCGCTTTATAGGCGGCGCGCAGCGCCACCTCGGTCTTGCCAAAGCCCACGTCGCCGCAAAGCAAGCGATCCATGGGCATCGAGTTCATCATATCCTGCTTGATCTCCTCGGCGGCTGACACCTGCCCCTCGGTCTCCTCATATTCAAAGGCGACCTCAAAATCGCGTTGGTAGTCGTCATCCGCAGGAAAGGCAAAGCCCGCGCGGCGCTCGCGCTCGGCATACAGTCGGATCAGGTCCTTTGCCATATCCGCGACGGCCGCTTTTGCGCGCGCCTTTGCCTTCTTCCACTCTCCGCCGCCAAAACGGGAGAGCTTGACAAGCCCGTCATCGGCGTGCGCGCCGATATATTTCGAGATGGTATCCAGACGGTCACAGGGCAGGAAAAGCTGATCCGAGCCCGCGTACTGAATACTGACATAATCTCTGGTCACGCCATCAATTGTCAGCGTTTCCAGGCCTACGTACCGTCCAATTCCGTGCGCCTCGTGCACAACAAGATCGCCCGGCTCAAGGTCGGCATATGATAAAATCGCGCTTTTCGCATCCTTTTTCTTTTTCGCGCGATGCACCTTGCCCGTCAGCGACAGCCGACCGCTTCGCTGATCGGTGGCAAGCGAGAGCACCGCCACGCGGGCTGAAGGTAGTTCAAAGCCCACGGTGGACTCTTGCCATTCGATCAAGATCTCGCCCCGTTTGGGGAGTTCAGCTTCGCCCTTTTGGTGAAGCCGCACCGCATAACCGTGCTCGGCAAGCAATCCCGCCGTGTTTTTGGCAGAGGTCTCGTTTTCCGCTACCAAAATCACGCTCCACATCGTTTCGCGGTAGTTAGCAAGATCTTCTTCAAGCAGCGAAAAACGCTCCCCGTAGGCGGGTGTATGGCGCGAACGGAAGGAATAAAGCCCCGACAGCTTTTTGCCAGCTAGCCCCTCGGCGATCGAGTCGATATGCAGTAGGGTCGCTTCCAACAAAAAGAGCGACAGCGCCGATTCGGGCTTGCCGTATTCGGCATAACGCGCGGCGATGGTGCCGCTTTCGATCAGCTCCTCGATGGCACGGTCACGGTGCCAAACGGACGCCTTCAAGCGGTCGGATATCGCGTTGGTTCCCTTCAAAAACACCAAGGAACGGGGTGAGAAATAGGACAAAAGACACTCTTTTTCGGGGTTGATCAAGGACAGATATTTATCGGCAAAACGGACGTCGCCGCCGCGGTCCAGCTCGGCAAGCTCGGCGCGCAATTCCTCGGTAGCGCGGTCGTCCTTACACGCCGCAAGCTGTGCGCTCACCGCCTCGCGCAATCTAGCACGGTGAGTGCCGTCGATCAGCACCTCGCGGGCAGGTGGGATCTCACAGCCCGTGATCACGGTGTGGAGCCTCTGGCTTTCCACGTCGAAAAGCCCCATACGGTCGACCTCATCGCCAAACAGCTCGATACGCACAGGAACCGCACCCGTGATCATTTGATTGTCGGCAGATAAAGCCCGCAAATGGGGCGCAAAAACATCGATAATGCCGCCGCGTACAGCAAACTGTCCAACACCCTCGACAAGATCCACGCGGCTGTATCCTGCGGCGGTGAGGCGCTTTGAAAACTCTGTGGGATCCAAAATGCTTTCCCCGTCCAGATGAAGGGTGTTTTCCTGCAGGCGCTCGCGGGAAACGGTATATCCCAACGCCGCATCGGGCGTGGTCAGCACGACGTCGAAGTCATCCTTGCAGAGCCCCGACAGCACGCGCAAGCGCTCGTGCTCGTACTCATGCGAGGCGGTCATGGTGTAAAAAGTGAGGTCACGTGCCGTGAAAAACGCAACACGCAGTCCGTTTTGCTCAAAAAGCTCCTGCAAGCGGACACACTCCTTCTCCTCTGACAAAAGGCAAAGGGCGGCGCCCTTTTTGGTATCCTTCAGGTCCTCGAGCAAGGCAAGCATCAGCGCATCCGACGCCCCCTCGCACAGCCCACAGGCGGCAAAGGGCAAGGATCGGTCGCGGAAGGCTTTGGCAAGATCCTTTTGCAGCTGACGGTACTCGCCGTCAGCACGCAGACAAGATGAGATCAGCATCGCGTCACTTCCCGTTGCAAAGCTGCATCGCGGCGGGAACATCGCCGCTAAGGATCAGTCCGACCCCGTCAAAAATACGGTCAAAGGACGCGGCAAGCGTTGCTGCCTCCTCCTTGGTAAAGGGCGAGAGCACCCAATTTGCAAGATCGTAATCGGGATGCGGCTTTACACCAACGCCCACACGTACGCGCGGAAACTGATCGGACTGTAACTGATAAATGATATTTTTGATGCCGTTGTGGCCACCGTCGCTGCCCTTTGCGCGAACGCGCAGGCGCCCCACGTCAAAATTCACGTCATCACAGATCACGATCACGTTTTCGGGGGAGATCTTATAAAACGCCGCCGCCTCGCGGACCGACTCACCCGACAGATTCATAAAGGTCTGGGGCTTGAGCAGCAACACGTGATGCCCCGCAAAGCTCGCCTCGCCCGTGAGGGCACGAAAACGGGCACGGTCGATGCGCGCACCAAGGCGCTCGGCAAAGCGGTCGAGCGCAAGAAAGCCCGCGTTGTGACGCGTCAGGGCATACTCCGCACCCGGATTGCCAAGTCCGACGATCAGATGCGTAACAGGCCCCGCAGGGGTGTTATCTTCTTTTTCAATTTTCTTAAACAAGTCAAAAATGTTCGCCATGCTCTCTCCTTTTTCGCAAAATGCGACAAAGCACATAAACGCCGCCGCAAGAAATCCTTACGCCGACGGTCTTTTATTTGCTACTATTATACACCCGAAATTGCCGTTTGTCAAACCGCGCAAAAATATTTTTACAATTTTTGTTATTTTTTTGATAAAGTGCTTGTACTTTTTCCTTTTATATGTTATAATATAGAACAGTGTGCGAGCTTTTTGCCGCACAGCAACCCAAAATCAGAAAATAAAAATACCGGAGGTATATTCAAAATGGCAAAAAAGTATTGCTATCTTTTCACTGAAGGCAATGCAAACATGCGCGAGATCCTTGGCGGTAAAGGCGCCAACCTCGCAGAGATGACCAACATCGGTCTTCCCGTTCCCCAGGGCTTCACCATTTCCACCGAAGCCTGCACCAAGTACTATGAGGACGGCAGACAGATCAACCCCGAGATCCAGGCTGAGATCAACGAGTACATCGTTAAGATGGAAGCCGTCACCGGCAAGAAGTTCGGTGACAAGGAGAACCCCCTGCTTGTTTCTGTTCGTTCCGGCGCACGCGCATCCATGCCCGGCATGATGGACACCATCCTGAACCTCGGCCTCAATGAGGACGTTGTAAAGGTCATGGCTGAAAAGTCCGGCAACGCTCGTTGGGCTTACGACTGCTACCGCCGCTTCATTCAAATGTACTCCGACGTCGTTATGGAGGTCGGCAAGAAGTACTTTGAGGAGCTGATCGATAAGATGAAGGAAGAAAAGGGCGTGAAGCTTGACGTCGAGCTGACCGCTGATGACCTCAAGGAGCTGGCTGAGCAGTTCAAGGCCGAGTACAAGGCCAAGATCGGTGCTGAGTTCCCCACCGACCCCAAGGAGCAGCTGATGGGCGCAGTCAAGGCCGTCTTCCGTTCCTGGGACAACCCCCGCGCCAACGTCTATCG
>JAGALS010000068.1 GCA_017625065.1 Clostridia bacterium
CCCGCTTTCATCTGTCCGATCACATGATTAAATTCCGAAATTTCGGAAGGTGTCAAGCAACCGGTCAGTTCATTGGTGGCCCAAGCATGATGAATATAAGAAGCTCTCGTAATAGTAGAAAGGTCTTGCTTAGCAAAGTGCCGCCTTTTCGCATATTGCACGTTCTTTCCTGAATATTTTACATCTCGTCTATCCTGATTGCTTCCTCGAGTATTTCCGATTCCGTCGCCTTGGGATTCTTTTGGAGAAATTCTGCCATTTCCGCGATCTGATCGTCCGTCCGAACCATCAGCATGATTACTGCGATTGCGTCTTCTTTGACCTTGTAGTACATCAAGCATTTTATTAACATCGCTTGTGCTTGTGTAAGTTCCACTTTTATTCACACTCCTTATCTGTGCTTCGATTGCCGAAAGATATGTTTTTTCCACTGCGTCAATTTTGATTTGTTTCAAAACGCCAAATTCACCGGGAATGAAATTTTCATACACGTAGAAAAAGTTTGCGCTTCTTGCTACGCCAAACTTAGGGAATGGTTCGTTCCGAGCCATAAATTTGGCGTTATTTTCGGCAATACGGCTGCTAATTACAGCATATTCTTCCTCTGTAATTTGCTTGTACCGTCTTTTCGCATATTGCACGTTCTTTCCTGAATATTTTACATCATCGGGCAGGATTATTTTGTCGAAATCTGTCACATCTTTGCCAAAAAATACCGATTCCTTGTCAGCAAACAACACGTTAGTCCGATCAATGTCGGGACGCAAGTCTTTTCTCTGCTCAGCATTCAGATCTATTCTTCGTTGTGCATCGTTCGCCTCCACCTCTCCGGCAGTACGCAAATACATTTTGTAAGGATGATTATCCCCAAACCTTTCATCCATCTCCATTAACTTCTGATAATAGTGCATATATGTGCCGAACGACTTTCCGTCAGGATCCCGCAACAGATTTCGAAACATCGCTTTTTGTTCGGGTGAATAATCCTGCTCTTTTGTATTCCTTGTTAAATACAAAAACTCCTTTACCTTGGCAAGAAAAGAATCTGTGCTATGCTGCCGCATATCTCTATATTCCCTGCGCAAATTATCCAAAGCAATTTGATAAGCTTCTGGATTCTCATACCCCAGTTTGTTTGCCCAATAAGTGGAGTTTGCTCCACCGGAATAGTCCTCGATCTGTTGTACCGCGTGTTGTATCTCGTGAATAAGTGTATTTTTAATCTCTTTATCAGACAAATTACGATCAATGCTAATTTCATTCGCTTTAATTCCATAGCCCATTGAAATGTTGGGTCTCAGCACCACCTTTACCTGACGCAATTCGGGATACGCGTCAAACAGTGTATCGTGCTTCACGTAGAATGGAAGCGTAACGGCAGGAGTCTTCTCGTATTTTTCCTCCACTGCTTTCAAACGCATTTCCAATGCAGAACGATCTCCGTTGGGATTTGTAACTTTTTGATACAAGATTTCATTCCAAAGCTCTCTTTCTTCCTGTATCAGTTTTTCTCGCTCATTAACGCCATACCCCTCTCGCAAGAATTCCATTTGACTATCGTCGATCTCAAAGCGCCACTTACCGTCATACCCTTGGAACCAGCCTGTTTCCCGGCGTACCGTTTCGCTATCCACACCTTCGGCAATCATCCGTTGCGCCGTTGCGAGCTTCATTTTATCGGCGGTCCTTGCTTTTGTACCCGCCATCGAATATTGCACGCCACGACCATATTTTTTTGCTTCTCGTGCCAAAGCTCTCTTTTTCGCTTCGATTTGTTCCTTGCTCAAAAACACATCTGGCACATATTTAAAAAAGTTTTCATCTTTGGGGTTGATTTTTTGAATCAGATCGGGTATACTGATAATAGAGACAGGTAACAGGCGTGTCGATGCTTGATTTTCAAGTATGGTATCGCCCATGACGCCTGCCTCTGCCACAGAGACAGGTAACAGGCGTGTCCGTTCTTCACCTTGAAGAGCCGTATCGCCCATGACGCCTGTCTCTATTTTTGTCAATGCGACCGCAAGATACAGGCGGTTGTTGTCATCCACATACTGCTTGATCTCAAACTGCACGGGCGTAACCGTGCTTTTTTCTTTGAATGCACTCAATAGCACGTAAGTCTGTACCAATCGAGCATTTTCCCGCGGCGTGCCCTTCGCCTTGTCGGTATGGATTTCAATCAAAACCGCGCTATCAAGCAATTGCTGCATATTCATCACGACCTTGGCAAGATCGGCAAGATTTCCGCCGTAATCCGCAACCTGAGAGTTCATGCTTTTGCGCAAACCACCGCCTGTAAATTCAAACTCTACATCGACAGCATCGGTTTTGTACGCTCGCAAAAAACCAAGCTTACGCATTTTTTCGATAAGCGGTTTTTCTACAATGCTCTTTCTGTTCCGCTCAAGCTGTTCAAAATCAATATCAAACCCATCGGCAATCGCGATTTCCTTCGGTTCGATCGACTGCTTGCGCAAGATTTTCGCCCGATCAGAATCAGACATATTAACTGTTATTTTTTGCCCGTCATCGGCATCAGATCTTGCCCGTTCGCTCTCGCCCTCATCGGGGGCTTTTTCTTTTTGAGCTTCATCCTCGTCCTCGTCGTCAGCAGTCACGATCTTACCGTCACGGTATGCAAATCCCGACTCCTTGATGGCATTCAGATACAGCTGCTCGGCCCTGTTCAAAAAAGCCTCTGCCTTTTTCTGCTCGGCAGTCCGCTTCCCCGCGACGGCATCCCTGATCTGTACGATCTTGTTCAAAATTTTCTCCGCAACGCTCGGCTCGCCCTTTACCAGCCTTTTAATGAACGCCGCATTGCCCAACACGTTTTCAGTTGCAATCGCCACGATCTCCGTCACAGCCGTATCAAGATCGCTCTTTTCCTGCTCTGTCAGCGTATCGCCATTCTTGCTCTTTTTAAGTAACGCGTTCAGCTTATCGGTAGCAGCATCTGCATCCACGCCAAAATAACCGCGCTCGATAAAGTCGCTCACTGCCTGTCCGTAAACCGTATCGTCGCTAATGAGGTGATCGGCAAGCGCTGCGTGAGAGGTAGTCCCCTCCGTGCTATGTGCCGTTTCATGAACGAGCGCACCTTGCCACAGCTCCGACTGCACGGCACTTTTGACCGCAACCAAGGCACCCTCTCCGTTACTGAATTGATCAGCGTTGATAGCGATCACACCGCTATCGGGATCAAAGGAAGCATTACCGTCCAAGCCCTGCACCACGACGTAGCGCGTCTTGCCGCCGTTCAGCTCGCCGATGGCATCCATGCTCTCCTGAAACACCGCCAAGCCCTTCTTGCCCGCCTCGTCCAGCTCTCCGTCAAAGGCGGTCACCGTCTGACCGTCCTTGCTATTTTTCTCCAAAACCTTGGTAATGGTCTCGGCGTCCAAATTTGTAGAACGATAGCCAAGCCGATACGTGCTATCACCGGCAGCGGCAATATTACGATCCAAAGACACCGCAAAATCCGCCTTTAGGGTGCCGTCACTTTCAAACGCTCTCGCAAATTGCGGATTTTCCAAAACTCGCGCGCGCGTTTTGTCGGAGACTTTTTGCAAGCGCTTCGACAGAAGCTCATAGTCCGCTTTGATGTTTCTTTCCAATTGCGCCGCCTGCTGGTTTGTCAAGCTTCCGTTTTTCTTAAGCTCTTGAGCTTTTTTTGCCTGCTGCTCGATATGCTCCACAACATTTCGTGCGTCAGCATAAACACCCGAGGTTTTCATCACCTTACCAACAGTACCACCGTAGGCAACCGACGTACCGGCACCAATGATACCTGCCTCACCAACGCCGGCCCAGAAATCGGCATCACCATATTCTTGCCAGGCATCCTTGCCCTTATAAATGCTTTTCAGCGCAGGGTTTGCCACTTCGGAAAGCATCTCCTCCACGCCCTCACCGACAGCATCTGCGGCAACACGTTTTAGTCCTGTCTTGGCAACCTTTCCAAGCACATCATCCAAAATGCCCTTGCCAAACACAGCTTTAGCAGCACCACCCGTCAACTTTTCGGTAACGCCCTCAATAGCACCCGATGCCGCACCGTACAGCATACCCTGCCCATAACCCGCGCCTTCTTGGAATGCCTGCTCTGTGCCCGTTCCCGCCGCCGAGAGGACAGTGGTGCCAAGAGCGAGCTTTGCACCAAGTGCAGGTCCCACACCGGGAATAAGGCTAACCGCAACGGCGGGCAGCATCTGGCCAACACCTTGCGCGACTCCCTCGACGATCTGTCCGACCTTAGTACCGTTCAGCGCCGACTGATCAAGCCCCTCCTGCCAAGCGTTGCCGTAAAGCTCGCCCGTCCAATCGGTAGAGATCCAATCCTTGACAGCATTTTCGGCATCATCGCTGAAAATACCCGCCACGGCACCGCCAAGTCCTGCGCCAAGGTCAACGATACCCTCAACGCCCTTTCCAAGCCCTGTGAGCAGATTTGCGCCTATATCGCCAATGGTGTGTAACGCCTTCAAAAAGCCGTTTTTCTCTTTTTCATTCTGAACAGGGGCGACTGCTGCCTCCCCTGTTTTCTTGTGAACAGGGGCGACTGCTGCCGCCCCTGTTTTCTTGTATGTAGGATAGCGCGAAGCATACCTCGCCTCTCGCTCTTTCCTGATCAGCTCCGCCTGCACCCGGCGGTCATACGGTGTCAATCTGTATGCCATAAGCTTCTCCTAACTGTTATCTGTATCGCCTTCTACTACCGTCGGAATAATGAATGTAGTTTCTATCGCGTGACACTTCCACCTTTGGAGTGGGTTGGCTTGCGTTTGTCTGTGCTCCCTGTTGTGTCTTACCCGCTAATGCATCAATCAAACCGGTGGGTGCTCCACGACCCGCGCCGGTTCGGTTTTCGACCTCGTAATAATCGGTTCCAAGCTTGATATACACGTGACCGTTAACCGTAAACACGCCACCATCCTCAACACCCAATCGATTGAAGTGCTGGATCATACCGATCTGCTGCTCTGTTCCAGTATTGTAAGTATCGGTTTCAACGATCTTTTGCGCCAACTGAACGGGGTAAGATTCACCATTACTATCCTTGATAGTGAAATTGTCCCCGTGTTTACGATTTTTTCCGATACCGCTGGCGGTGTATGTTCCACCCACGTGCGCGCCGCCAAATTGCGCCCTTGCATCCTCAACGCTCATATTCGCCCAATTCTGCGCGGTCTCCGCTTGTTGATGCGCGACTTCCGCCGCCTGTTGATTAGGATCGGCTGCAATCACGCCGTAACGATACAGCAAATCGTTTTTCTGCTCCTCGCTAACAGTACCTTCTCCAAGCTGATCAATATACACTTTAATGTCCTCCGCCTTGTTATAATACCCGTCATTGATCAAACTCAAAACTCTGTTATAGGCTGCATCCTGTGCCGCCTTTTGCTCCGCCTTCGCCTTATCATCCAAGCGCTCCTGCTCGGTCCTGAGGTAATGGTTCAGCTCGCCCATTCCCTGATTATACGCCGCATCGGCAGCAGCAACGTCCTGACTGTATTGATTCGCCGCGGCGATCTTGGCGCTCTCGGTCATACCGACCGAATACCCCTTCGAGGCAGAGCTCTGTTCAAGATATTTCAGCAGCTTCTGATGGTTGATGTAGGCACTCTCCTGTGCCCGCGCCTTCTGCGCTTCCAGCTGCTTCTGCTGCTCGCTCTTGTATGCATCCAAGTCGTTTGCCATGGTTTTCCCCTTCCTTTTTTACCCAATTTTCAAATGCCTGTAAATGATTGATCTTCGCCACAATGCTTGCACGGTGCGTGCTGGTCACGAACAGCTTGGCGCGGTACATCGTCACTACACCGAGCGCAAGCATCATCGCAACGTAAACACCACGCCACAAAAGATCAATGTACCCCGCGTTCAGCAACGGCTCTACCGAATAGTAGCCGAGGATCACTGCCGTCAGCAGCTTGGTGACCGCGCCCTTGAGGTTGACACGCTGTAAATAGGTATCGGTCGATATACCGAAATCAAACGGATCGTCTTGGTTTTTACTGCTCTCACCCGTGAGCACCGAGGTGGAAAGCCGCGCGGGGTTCAGCTCCTCTGCGCGCCGCAACGCCCTGCGACGTCGCCGAAGCGCTCGCTTTTCTTCTTTGGTACCTTGAATTTCAATTACAAAACCATTGGCGCGACCGTCATCGTCAAAGCAATCAACGTAAGCAAGCCCCACAGCAGATAAAATGCGCACACGGGCGGCTCGCAACGCCTCGGTGTTCCGAAGGTCGCACCACCCGTCAAGGCGCTCGATAAAGGGCGCAATACGCTCCACCGCCTCGCCGTGTAAGCGTCTGGTCGCCAGCATCTTCTCGCTGCCCTCACCGTTCATCACGCCTTGCGCCGAGAACAAATAGTTAAAGCAAATGCCGAGCAGGTATGAAAGAAAGCCGTCCACCAAGATGGCGCCGAGCGTTTTGCCCGTTACACCCGGCACGAATAGCGCCGACAGCACGTACAATGCCGACACCAACGCGATCGCGATGTACCCGGCATAGTCCATGATCGTCTTTTTCAAATTTTCGTTCATGATCTACTCACGTTCTCCCAAAATATTGATCAAGCGCCGCCGTGACCTTCCCTGCGGTGGCATCTGCGGTCTTTTCAATGGCGATGCGTTCTTTTGCCGCCCTTGCGCGCGGCGCGAAGAAGATAGAATCCACCGCCTTCGAGCAAAGCGCGATCCCCGACAGCAACGTCAGATCCCGCAAAATGCTTTGAAGTAAGACCGAAAGCCCATACACAATGGCAAGCGACACAAGTCCTCCCGGCACGCGGAGCTTTCCAAACACCAAAAGCGCGATTAGCACAAGGCAGATCATACCCCCTACCGAGATCTTCAGGACCTCGGCAGAGGTGGTGAAATAGCGCGCGCGGTTCACGATCAACACCGTCGTAAGCGGTACCGTCAGCACAAAGAACCCTGCGAGGGACCACAGGGCAAAGCGAAGGCGGTCATTGCGCTTCTTCGGGGCTTTCTGCTGTGACATACGCCTCCACCTCCTTCATAATCTCGCGGGCGGTACCGTTTCGCACCAGCTCCGATTCGTGCGAGAACGCCAGCGCCACCACGCGAAGCAACACGCCCACAAGCTCCCTGTTTCGCTCCTCGGTCGCAACGACCTTGGCGGAATCGCTTTGCAGCTCGGCGCGCAATGCCTCCACTGCGGCGGCAAGCGCTTTGTTGTCGGAGGCGGTCTCGCGGATGCCCCCTGCCGCACTGTCAAACCCGTCTGCCGCGGCTTTTGCCCTCAGCGCCGCGGCGGTGATCTTTTTCAGCACGGGCAGGATCAATATGTAAAGAGTGCAAACCCCCGATACAACGGCGCCAAGCACAGGCAACAGCTTGTCCTCCACGTAGATCTGCCACGGCGCACGGTCCTCTGCCGGCGGCACGTCCTGCACCTGCTCTTGCGGTACGGACGGAAGATCCGTCACTTCCTCGGCTGCCACAAGCACGGCACCGCCACAAAAAAGCACTACCGCAACGCAAAGCGTCAACATCAAAATTCCAAAACGTTTCATCATTTTTCCCTTTCATTCATAACTTTCATGATATGATATAGTACCCTATTCCACCATCAAGCACCACACTATATCCCGCATTTTCTGCTACTGTTTTAGCAGATTCGGTGATCGCATACATAATAGCAGCGTCATATTGTTCGCACTTGCTAATGGCATCACCCAACGTTTCGCAAAAATAAAAGCAGGTACCGTCATTCCTGACCATAAACCCATAACCACTATAATCGAAATCAAGCGTCGAAAAAACTTTGGACAGCATATCGATCTTACCCGTGAGGAAAGCATCTCCGGAAAGAATAACTCCGCCACGACCGTAAGGTGCAAAAATAGCAACACCTAAACCGTCATCCGTCGAATTGTTTTCAACCGTTGAATTTTTGATAGTTAAAGTTGTAGCGCTATCAGGGGCACGATAAACGATCGTAAAATCCTTCTGTGAGCTTTGAACAGTCGAACCCTCGATAACAGTGGATCCGGAATGCTCGACCTGTACCGCATGCCCGGCAGCAGTGATCGTCGAATCAATGATAGAAACATCATTTGAACCCGAAAGAACACAAATTGCCGTTCCGCCCATATCTGCGGTAACTTTGTTGATTTTCAGAAAACCGGCGCTGCCGCCGCGGAAGTAAACAAAATGATACAAACCCGTGAAGGTCGCGTTCTCGATCGTAATATCAGCGTAATATCCGCTATCGACGTTAGCGACCATATGAGAGTGAGTAACGTCAACGTTCATCAGCTTCAAAAACGCGCCTTCATTGGTTGTTTTCAGATCGAACAAATAATTGTTGAAAGTCGTCTTGATCCTGTGACCGTTTCCTTCGATCGCGATCGATTTTTCAAGCACGACGCCCGCGCCGAGAACGACGTCCTTCAACAACGTAACAGTATCCCCGTCTTTTGCATTCGAAAGCGCCGCCCCAAGTGTTCGATAACATAGCATGCCGACTCTTGCTTCTGCAAAGCTGTGGCATGTATTGATGTGATGACGCATCCTATTAAGCGACAACTGTTGAAACCAAGCCATATCCGGCACCGAGTTTCTGATGAGATAAGCTAAAACAGTGAGCTTTCTATCCAACTTGGTTTGCCCTTCGCCCGGCACCGTGTGTTCGGGCAAAAGTTCAAATCCGACAAATTCAGCAAGATCCTTGATCATACCGTCAAGCCCCAGCTTGTCCGTTTTTCCGGTGCAAGCTCGAATCGCATCGGCGATCGCCGTCATTTTTTCATTGACACTCATCACCAAGCACCGCCCAAGATTGCATCATCTACGTATTTCTTGATTTCTGCTTTGTCGGCTTCAGTCCAATAGTCCGTTCCCTTAACAGGCTTCGGTCCTTGCAATCCCGAAAGGTCACCCATAAACTTATACTCATAGGCACCGTTCTCTTTTAGGACTTTCCGATATATTCTGCCGGTCGCATTATCGTCGTCAACGATAGTGGGATCTTTTTGAATCATAACCAAACCGTTAATAGGCACACCATCGTCAGTTTGAGCTGCAACCGCAGCTTCCATTTCCGCGATCGTGCCGTAATCCGCATAAAACGTAACCAAATTGTCGCCTATTGGCCCTTGTGAACCGTTTCTTACCGTAAAATTGAACGAGCTTCCGTCACTTAACTTGACCGTCAGAACATTGATGCCATCGCTTTCTTCACTCGTCTTGGTTTGTTCGATCCCCGCTATTCCAACACTGTTCACACAAAAAGTCTTTTTTTCTTCTTTACCGAAGGACACTTTTAGAGAATGCGTTGCCTCATCAAAACTGATGTCCTGCACAAAGCCGTCCAAAGCGGAACACAGCTCATCGATCAAATGGTTGATGAGCCCGACAATCGAATCATCACCCTCCACCAGCGGCTTCCAGAATTTCGGCTTGACCGCCCCCGCCTTCATGCCATAGGCAGCAGGGGAATCGGGCAGTGCCCAAACGCCCTTATTTATGATTTTACTCTTATCGTCATCGGTGATCTTAGTGATCCCATAATTACTTTCCATACTCTCTCCTTTCACCGCACACCAAGGTTTTTGCGGTTGATCTTGTATTGCAAGGTCACGCCGGATACGGCGCAATCCCGATCGACGTCCGAGCCAAAGCGGAACACGATAAAGTTAAAGTTTCGCAAATTTATTCGTCTTGTGTAGCTGCACGCAAAGCTCGCGTCAAAGCTGAAATTATTAAAATCCAGCCCCGAAAAGTCAAAGCCGTCCCCGCCGACGGGAACCGCCATGCTACCAAGTTGCCGCCGCGTTTCATAACCAAAGGTCACAAGCCCGCCGATGCCCGGCTCGGTCGCAACGGTGAATCCAAGCAACGTCTTTGCGCTCGCGTTGGTACCAAAATCCATCACGGGCGTCACCCACTCAGCACGAATGGGCGACACGTGAACGTAGCGCCCCGTCCAATTCGTTTCTTTCACATTTACGAGCTGCGTTAAGCACAAATTATTCCACTTTACCTCATTTTTATCATCAAAATACGACCGCCCTCGGGCAACGGTAAAGGTCCTGTGGTTCTCATTCGCGATTTTGTCGCAAGGATTCTCATTCACAGCACTAACATATAGCTCCTCGCCGTCAAGACATTCCAGCAAATGGAAGCCCACAGCTTGGATGACGACCGGAGTCCCCTCCTCGTAGGAGCGACCATTGGTCTCCCTTAAAGAAAACGTCCCTTTATTTACGTCAATATCGCCCACCGTATAATCGATGTCCATTGACAGTCCCGTACCGTCGTCCACTCGATCTGCACGAACCGTCTGACCCTCATAATAGCTGTCGATATCTTTGGTGTGAAGAATACTGTATTCCACATTCGTGGCATCGCCAAACTTTTCATATTTGCCTGGCATCACGGAATCGACTATACCTAGCTTCGCGTATACGCCGCCGTGCAGTACCACGCGGTCACCCACGGCGGGTTTTACGTTCTCGTTATAGATCACCTCGCCGCGAGCGTCACAAAGCAGATCTCCTGCGCTGAGCTCGGTGAATGTGCGGTCAGCAAACGTCCCTTCGACAAAGGTGCAGATCCTCCCGTCGGGCGTACCGAACAGCAGCTGATCACCGTACTCGGCGAAACAGGTGGCGTGCACGTTATCCCACACCCACCATTCGTAGTTGTAATCGGTGCTGCCATCAAAAGCGGCTTTATAGTGGGCATCCGCTACGTAGCACTTGCCCGCCTCGGGCAAGGCCAGATAATAGCGGTTGCGGTACACGATGCCCGCAGCATTCGCAAGCTCGCCGCTGCTTGTAAGCTCTCGGTAAATAGGACGGGAGCGTTCGTGCATGTAGCGCTCTCCCGACGCCACGTTGGAGGAAAGCACCAGCGCACGCACACCCGATCTTGTCACCACCATCACGTCGCCCGCAAGTGTCGCGCCCGCGTGATGGTTAACAATGCCATCCCCCGCAATACCTGCCGCCACGGGGAAATAGGCATCATATTTCAAATTGGCGGTGTCGTGCTTCTCAGCACCCGTCCGATAAAAGATCGTGGGCTCGCCCGCCTTTTCCTCCTTCAACACAGCAAGCGTCGTGTCCGACAGCCGCGCATAGCCGTTGATCGCGGCGTGCGCGCTGCCCACCTCCATGGTGTTGCCATCAGGAAAATAAGTAAAATCGTTTGCCTCGGACCAAAAGTCCATATTGGGGTGATCGGGATTTCCGGCAAGGAATAACCTGTCATTTGCACCGTTCACCCCGAATGTCACCCCGAATCGACATTTCTTGATGCGATTGGCGTGATCCTCCTCGTCCTCAGCGGAGAATGTGACTGTTATATTAGCTTCTTCCTTGATTGGTGGTGCGATGAAATCAAGGGTTATTGTGCAAAGATCATCATTTACACGACCGCTCGCTGCACCGATACCTAAAAAAGTTTCGTCCAAATCATCCGGAACTCCTGAATTTTCGGGAATTATTGCTTCACCTTCAAAATCAAAAAAGTCCCCCTGCAGTTCAAACCCCTTTCCTCTTTTTCCTTGTTTTCCGGAAAGCTTGAATTTATAGCGCTTAAAATCACCTCCTACGGTTACTTCTCCATATCCTTCTATCGACACTTCGGTGCCATCGGCTATTTTTCCGTCCGTTTTGAAATCCCATGTGCTTTTCCAATATTGTCCGTTACTCAATAATACGCCGCTATATCCAACTACTGTATTAGATCGCCTTCTCGTTAGCAGATTGACAGGATCGCGGCTCGCCTTCCCCTCACTCCCCCCAATACCGATGGTTGTCGTGGGTACGCGAGCAATCTTTGAAACCTTACACAGTGTGTAATTCTCCCCATCGTGCTTCCCATAGCACAAAAACTCTCCACACCCTACAATAAAAGCCCTTCCTTCCCGATAAAAGCAACTCGAGCGATTCTCGTCGATCCACAGCCAATCGTCGCTGTCGGCGCTGTCGGTTTCGCTTATGCACTTGCAATCCCACTTCCCGTTCTCCTTTCTCACGCTAAAAACGAAACCACTTCCATAACCATCACCCGCATGGATCAATAAGATTTCAATGCCATTCTCGGAAAACGGAAAGATGCCGTGAATCTTCAGCGCGGCATTCTCTATTTCATATTCCCCAAATAATTCGTTCCCCGACTCGTCTTTTTTAGGTATTGGTTCTCCATTAGCATCCCTCTTAAAAACACTGTGAAAGATCCTGAACTGCTCCTCCCACCCAGGGCGCTTGTGCAGGATGCCGTTGTCGCAGATAAAATTCTTCATGCTGCTCGCGCGGTTTGGCGCCACGCGCAAGGGCGAGGTGTTCAGATCCACGCCCTTGAAATCGGTCAGCGTCGCGGTGTATCTGTTTTTTAGCGATATATTCGTTCTTGCCCGCATATTGGCTCCTTTCTTTTTGAAAACGTTTCGTGCAGCAGTCGCTTCGCGCCCCTTGCAGTCATACCATGACGCAGTGATTGCTTCGCACCCCCTGCGTCATCCTGAGCGTAGTCGAACTTTCGGCAGAATGCCGAAAGCGCAAGGCGTCAGCCGCAACGGGATCTCGCAGGGGATCCCGCCTCACAACATTCCATAAACTGTTTGAACACTGCCCTGTTGGCTGATCTCGGCACGGCTCGCATACTGCTCCACCGCCGCCTCGTAAAAGTTACGCGCCTCACCTGCCTCGTCGGGCTCGTCAAAACGATGGACCTCACTTTTCACAAAGTAAGGCACCGCCGCGGCAAGCGCATCGGGCAAATCGATCACGGTGCTGTTGTCAGTGTAAGCCGTCAACCGCGTAAGCTTCGGGCGGTACAGCACAGCGTAATTCGCCGTATCGTCGTAATCGTTTACGCGAAGCTTTCCGCCCTCCTCCAAAAGGAAGGGGTGATCGTCGTCCACACCATAGTTTGTTTCCATCACCAAGCGCACGACCTCAAACAGACCCTCGATCCCGCTGTAATCAAAGCGTCGCCACGTGCCCTTCCCCGTAGCTTCTTTCTTTTTCAATTCCACTCTTTTGAGTGGCAGCACGCGCTTTGTTTCCAGATCTGCAAAGCAACGGTTGACCGCGCTCCACATCTGTCGCAGCAGCGGTCCGAAATTATCATCCTCGGCAAAGTCGTCCACGTTATTTGCATCAACATACTCGTCGAAGCCCATCATCTGCAAGGCCTGTGCCTTGACATCTCCCAACGTCATAAATACTCTCCCTTCAAGAGATTCGCCTACTTGTAGGGCGGGGGCTTGCTCCCGCCGTTTTTCTTTGGCGTGACCGAGAGGAATTGAACCTCTCCGCCGCAGGCAGGAGTATCCTGCGACCATCCCCATAGATCACGTATAACACAGCCCGCAAAGCACGGGCTGTGTACTTTGTTTTTTAGACAGCGATCTTTGCCACAAGATCCACGATCTGCTCGGGGCGGACCGTTTTTCCGCCGAAAAGGATAAAACCTTTCAGCGCATCGGCAAATCTGCCCTGCGGGCGATATGCCTCGATGTGGCGAACCGGCTGAGCAAACGCAAGAGCGCGCTTGGTCTTAACCTGGATGTGATAACTGCCCTGTGCCTCCTGAGGCACGTT
The DNA here is from genome assembly GCA_017625065.1 of Clostridia bacterium. Taxonomy (GTDB): domain Bacteria; phylum Bacillota; class Clostridia; order Oscillospirales; family CAG-272; genus Firm-07. Next base: position 13,588 of record JAGALS010000068.1, read on the forward strand.
ATTCGACATCTTAACGGTCATATTGCCGTACTTGGCTACCTTGCCGTTCTTCATCATGTCGCTGTTGTCGGTGTCGCGGGTGATATACGCTTTGCGGAACAGACGGTAAACAGCGGGAGGAATGGTGATGATCACCTCGGTGGTGGTCTTGACATCGTTCTCGTATAACTTCTGCTGAACCATATCGAAGGTATCCAGAATGTTATCCGCAGACAGCGCGTCCTCGGTTACTACAGCAACACCTTCCGCCTGAGAGCAGGCGGTGATCTTGCCGCTGTCGTCCTTGCTGATGCCTGTCAGATGGAGCTCGGAAACAAATTGGTCCACCTCGCCCGCAAGCCCCTCGCTTGCCTCCTGAGTCAGCGCATCCATCAGACCGTCCAGCGCCTGTGCCTTATCAACGTCATCCACCATAAAGTTGAAGTAACGAATCTGGTCGATCACAAGCACGACCTCAGTACCGTCCGGGATCTCGGGGCCTTCAATATCGTTGTTATCGGCACCGACTCGCTCGCCGCTCTCGGTATAGGTCGCCAGCTTGTGAATGGTAGGCTTGCCTGCACCGGTGATATGCACGGTATCACCGCACTTTTTGACGTTACCCTCCCACTGGCGATTGCAGTCGGCGGCAAAAACATAGTTCTTTTCAAGATCTCTCTCGATTTTCTCTGCCCATACCTCGGGCACAAAAGTGTTATAAGCCATAATTGACTCCTTTCATTTTTTGATTGGCGGATCACCACTTGGCCATAGAGGCTCTGATTTTGCCGTAATTCGCCTTGATCCACTTGGGATCGTTGCGCTTTGCCTTCACCTGATCGGCGGAAATATAATCTGATTCCACCTGCGCGGCGCCGGTCAGCGCGCCGGGAGATGCCTTGCCATTGGCGACCATCTGCGCCGCCATCCGCTTGGCGTGTTCCTCGATCCGCGCGGTCATCCGCAGAAAACCCTCGTAGATCTCGGCAAGGGGCACCTCTCCCACCTTGCCCTCTGAATAATCGTTGAAGTCCTCGTCATCGATCAGTGCGCTAAGATCGGCATCGGGGTATTTTTCAAAAAAGTCGGCACGGTCCTTTTCATACCAAGCCCTCTGCTCTGCCTCGGTGCGCTCCTGCTCACGCTGCTCTCTGACTCTTGCCTTCACGTGTCCCGAATAGTCCGTGACGGGATCTCCACCCGTCTTCTCGATCTCGCGCATGGTGAGGAACTCCGCCACATCCTCGGCGTCGGTCATTTCGCCGCCGGTGTAGGGGTTTCTACCGCCAAGCGCGTCAATGATCGCTTGGTTTCGAGTCTCGGTCAGCTCGCGCTGACGCTCTTGCTCCCGCCTCTTGCGGGCAAATTCGGCGTTGGTGTCCTTGCTCTGGGGCTTTTTGCCCGTTTCTACCTTTCTGTTCTTGCCATCAAAGCCCGAGGGCGTCCCCTCGCCCCTCTCGGTATCGTCCTGAAAGGTCGCATCGTTCACAACGTCGGTCCGACCACCCACCGCGGCGGCGGTCTGCGGAGCTTGTCCGCTTGTTTGCGCGGTGTTCTCGGCGGCAGGGGCCGCCACGTTCATTTCTTCAGACATATCGTCCTTTCACGCCGCAAAATCGCAGACGTTTGGATTTTTGCGCTATTCACTGCGAAATACAAACTCGCCTGCGGCGAGTAAATGAAGGTTGCCTCGGCGGCTAAACACCGCCGTTTTGCTATGCAAAAGCCGACAACCTTTGGTATAAACAGACGGCATCGCCGCCGATTTATCGGTCTTATCGCTTATGTAACGATAGGCGCACTATTGCCTTCCCCAGTGGGGGAAGGTGGCACCGAGCTCTGCGAGGTGACGGATGAGGTTGGGCGAGTCGCTGTGTTCGCACCAATTGCGGTACGGTCTATCCCTTCCATCTTTGCAATATGCTCTGCAAACTGCTGCGCGTCGCGGGCGACCTCCATACCGTCGGCTTGTAGCTTTTTGATCACCGCATTGGCTTGCAGGATCTTTTGCGATGCCTCGTTGTAAAGCACCGCATACTGCTCCTTTAGCTTTTGGTTCTCCTTTATCACGCGCTGCACCGCATCCACCGCCTTCCCTCGCTCGGCGGCCTCTGCCTGCATCTGTTGGAGTGTTCCCTGCATCTGTTGCAGTTGCGCTTTAAGCTGTGCGTTCTCGCCCTCCTTCATCCTTTGCATCGCCTCCAGCATCTCGGTTTTGTCGGAAACGGCGTCCTTGGGATAAAGCTGCGCATAGACCTCAAAATCAATGGCACCCTTGGCAAGAGCGGCGTCCAGCATATTGATGTCGCCCGCAGTCGAGGATTTCGAGCCCTTGGTCGCCTCCACCACCACGTCAAAGGTGAGATCCGCGTAATCACTGCCGTTAAAGGTGGCGGGCAGGGTTTGCTCCTGCTCTCCCACGCGCTCGGTATAGGTGAACTCATACCCCGTGTAATAGTGCTTGAAAAACTGTGCAAGCACAAGACCTTGCTTGATCTTAACCTGCCAGAAGCTTGCGCGCAGCTCCTCAACGGGTTGCTGCGCCTGTGCCTGTAACGCGGCAATGGCGGCACCCGACATATTGGAGCCGACCGTCTCGCCGGTCATAACCTCGGTGGCACCCGAAACCGAGCGCAAAAGGCTCAGCATCGTGGTGGCAAGCTCGATGGGCTGGGATTGCATCACCTGCTCGGTGAGCTTGCGGATGCCGTTGAAGCCGGGAGAATAATCAACGATCATTTGTCCGGGCTCGTTGGTGAGCCGTTGACCGTGCAGCGCCTGCGGATGCACGACGTACTTGCCCCACGCCACCTGCTGATTGTTGAGAATCAGCAAAGCGAACAGCAGATTGATCGCCTTTTGAACGGGGATGATACCCTCTACCTCACCGATACCGTAAATCGAACCCTCACGGCGCTCATAACTGCCCGACACGATGGGGTACAGCTCACCCCCCCTTTCTTCGACACCATCCTTGTAGGGGGCGACGTTCTCATAGCCTTCCCCAGTGGGGGAAGGTGGCACCGAGCCCCGCGAGGTGACGGATGAGGCTGGGCGAGTCGCTGTGTTCGCGCCATCCAAACGCACAGTCATCTCACGCAGAGCCCCCTGCACGTCGGGGCGCAACGGTCTTGCCGCCGAGACCAGCACCGACTTGGTGGATTTCTCCCAATAAACTCTGCCCCCCACACGGAAATAACGGGTGAGCACGGTCACAAGCGCATTCCCCTGCTCCTTCTCGCCGTAATGGTTTTCGCCGTTTTCATCGGGGAGAATATCCTCTTTGTTCATACCCTCGTCGGCATAAGCACGAACGCTCTCTACCTCCTCGCGGGTAGCGATCAGTATCCACTTCTGCTTTTGCTCATCGCGACAGGTGGGATCAGCAAAAAAGATCTTCAAGGGATCCACGATCTCACAACGCAGCGCACCGTCAACGGCGGCGTCCAACCCACGTGCTGTCGCATCCCAAAAGTAGTGATAATGGTAAGAGCCCTTACGAACGGCGTCCTCAATGGCGTCCTTGTCAAGGGCATCCTGCTTCATCTCTTTCAGGATGTACGAAGCAAAAGCGTTAAACAGCTTCACACGGGGGCTGTCGTTCTCGGCGTGATACACGATCTTGCCGGGCACAGACAAAATGGCGGACTTTTTGTTTCTGCCGATCATCTTGGTGCAGTTGAACACGGGACGCGGCAAATTCATGGTGTTTTTCGTCGCGGCAGGCCATTGGCGCCCCTCAAAAAAGTCCACGTATTTCGGGAACTTTGAAACAAAGCCCATCTCACTCTGATAGCGCACACCATCCTCAAAGCACTTGAGGATCCGCGCCGCCGCCTCGTCACGGCTCTCGCCGCGTTTTACCTCTTCTCTTTCGACTTCCATGCGTCCTCTCCTTCCAGCCATTCGGTCATGATCTGTTCTGTACTGACCACATCCTTAGCCGCGTTCCCTTCGTAGGGACGGGCGTCCCTGTTGCCGTTTCCGCATCGTACATCGGTCGCCTCCGCTTCCTCGCACTCTGCGACGGCTGCCACTCCTTTTTGCTCGCTCCCTCTGCCACCGGCAGCGCTCGCAAACGTCCCCTCGACCGTCCGTCCTTTGACGCCCTGTATCTCTATCGCCACCAGCTCCCGCCGCAGCTCTGCCATCTCACGCCGCAGCTCCGCAATCTCCAAGCGCAAAGCGAGCACATCCTCTTTGGTCAATCCTTCCATACTTCCTCCTAAAAATCATCCCAAGCTATGAAAGCGGCGTCGCTCTCGCCCTCGGGCTTATAATCAAACATTTTCTCCATCACGCGGTTTTCCTCCCGTGGCACGTCTTGCACACATACTGCCTGCTGACCTCTGATAAAATGCGCGATGGCAAGCGCCATCACAAGGTCATCGTGACAACCCCCGATCGCCTCGGTGCGTCCGTTTTCTTTTCGCACAAAGGTGGTCATTTCCTCTAAGGTCTCTGGGTCGCATTCTCTGGTGATATCCTCCCGCATCCGCATGATCAGCTCCGCCACGATAATGGGCTTTGTGCGGGTGGTCGTCTCAAAGCCAAGCACCTTTTCGGGCACGTCAGCCATGCCGCTCGTGTTCTCGCGCAAGTAAAGATGCGGATAGCCGAGATCAGATAGGCGTCGCATCGGTACACGGCTGTAATTGATCTCAATGCCGATCAGCGCGTCGTGATAATAATGCCCAAGGCAAAACATCTGTTCGGCATACAGATCGTCGTCCATTTTTTGCCGATGAAGTGTTGCCACAGTGCGCCCGTCGCGGTTGTCGAGGACCTTAGCGGTGAAATAGTCCTGCCCCGTGCCGGCAGTATCCCCGCCCACCACGTAAGGCACAAGCCCCGTCACAACACCGTCCCTTTTCACCATTTCCGGCTCTATGTGGAGCTTAATGTAACCGTCAAGCGCCTCCTTGAAGGCAATATCCACAAGGCGCTCGGTGTAGCCCACCACGGCACCGAAGCCGTCCTTTAAGGGCTCCACCACCTTGCGATATGTAAAGTAGCCCACCTTCGGCGGCGGCAACTGCCGCACCTCAATGAGGCGATTGTGGATGGCTTCTATGTCAAATACGCAATCACCCGAGGCGATGAACGCCTCCTCGGGGGTGCAAGGGTATTCCTGACGGATCGACGCCTTGTCGATATAGCCCTCATACTTGCGGCAATACCACGCAATCTGATCGCGGTCAAGGCCCATGCGCTCCAGCATCCTCACGCGCTCCAATATCCAAGTGTCGGAAATATGCTCCAGCGCGCGGTGGTCGGTCGTACGGTACTCGGCGGTACGCCACCACCCGTAAAAAAGATTGACACAGCTGCCGCCGTCCCATAGGTCCTTGAACTCGTTGTAACCGTTGGCAGTGCTCTCAAACACGCGGAAAGCATCGTGGGTGCACGCCTCACCGATACTCTTTTGCATCGCCGCAAGCGAGCACTTGTAGAAAGCCGCCTCGGAGTAATGCACAAAATTGAGGGTACGGGAACGGCCCACCTGCTCTGCGGCGACTTGGATACGCCAAGAGGAATTGAGCTTATCGAAAAAAAGCTCGTTTTTGCTGTTAAAGCGCTCGTTGGGCTTGAGCAGCTCGGGCAAGCGCTCGTAAACCATACGCGCCTTGTCGTTGAAGATGGCGCGGGTGTTGTCGGCGCAGTCAGCAAGCGTCATGCCCGAAAAATTGCGCCGCACGATGGCAAAGGCGGTCTGCATCGCCGTGATCAGCGAGGTAAAGCCCTGCTGACGCCCTTTCAGAACGATGTAAGCGCGATCGGTGCCGTTTTGCTCGTACTGACGGATAAAATCGCGCTGCACCTCGTTGAAAAAGAATGGAACCGTGTCCTTTTCCTTGTCTACGATGTGAAAGGCGAGCTCAATGAGCAGATAGGGACGGTCAAGGATCTCCTGCATCAACGCGCGATCGGAAAGGATCTTTCGTGCCGCTGCCGTCACCAGCTGCGTGTCATATTCCAGATCATGCCGCTCCTCCCACCGCTGCCGCCGCTTCTCGATCATATCGGCGACAGTAAGAGAAACTGTCACACCCGTAGGGCAGGGGCTTGCTCCCGCCGTGCTTCTCTCCTTCTCCATCACATATCCTCAAATTTGATGATCGCCGTGCCACCGATGTTCTCGGTGGGCTCGCCCTTCGCCAGCGCGCGCTTGTCGTACATCGTGCCCATCACAGAGGAGAGCTTCCCAATATCGGGGAGCTTCAGCTCGGTCAGCACCTTCACGCAGAGCTTTAACTCCTGCGGCGAGATGCGCTCGCCGAGCGCGCAAAGCACCTCAATGGCGCGGTCGATCTTGGCCCTGTGTTCAATGGCATAGGCAAGATCGTGCCTCATCAGCTGCTGCGACATCGAAACGATATCGCCCGCCTCCGCGATAAATCGCTCTTGGTTGAGCGTTCGAAGCTCCTCGAACGATTGCCCCTGTGTTTGACCTTCCCCTAACGCACGCGCGCCCGCGCCTTTTTGCGGTCGAGCTTGTTCAAGGTCGAGGTCGTCCGCTGCCGCGGGCTTTTCTTCCTCAAAGCGTTTTTTCCACGTGGCAACGGTAGACTTGGGCAGCCCCATTTTCCGCGCCGTCTCGGCAAGACTCGTCCCCGCCGCAAGGTATGCTCGCATGACCTCGATCTGCTTTTCTCCGATTTTCTGACCCTTGGCCATGCCCCCTCCTCCTTTTGCCGGGATCTCTATATATTCCATTGTATCAAAAAAGTTGAACCCACTACTGACATCTTTAACCGCACTACTGACATCTTTGTGTCAGTAAACCGCAGAAAATAAAAAAAGACGTGCCGAAGCACGTCTTAGAAAATATTCAAAAATTCCGTTGACAAAAAAGTTCCAAAGATGTATAATATTGTCGTGGAAATCCACCGTTCTTCCCTGTTTTGCTTTTTTGCGAACGGTTGACGGTAAAAAAGACGGTTGCCTGCCCTCCCGCGAGTGCGGAAAGGACGGCAAATGTATAGCCCTCGCGGGAAATTCTATTTCACGAAAGGAGGGTAAGCATGATAATTTTTTCTGTATTTGTTGGTATTTTTACTATAACAAGTGCAATCGTAGGCATTATGTCCTTCGCTTGCTACTTACACGACAGAAAAAAATGAGCCGTCTGTAGCAGAGACGGCTCATTTTTTTGAGGAGTAACTCCTCACTTTATGTAGACTGACCTGTGGTAACCGTCTTGGGTTTCCACACTCTTATTATACACTCTGTTGACATTTTTTGTCAACCTCTTTTTGATAATTTTTTGAAATATATTTATAGTGCATATTCGTTATATGCGCTTTTAAGACATAATACATCCATTTTGATGAAAAGGTTCCGTTAAAAAAACGGAACCTTTTCTTATTTCGATCGTAGCCCTCGTACCCTTCCAAAAAGATCTCTTGCCACACGGAGCCAGCGATAGACCATCCTTGTTGATACAGGATACCCCGCCGCAAGCGCCTCCACCCGTGCGCTGATGCTGCCCCGCTCGATTTCTTGCCGCGGCGCCACAAAATACACGGCACGCACTGCGGCGATCACCTCCTCCTTGCCTTGGAGCGCAAGGATCCGCAGCACCTCGCATACAGCTTTGAGATCCGCAGCGGTAGCGCCCTCTCCTCCGATCTCTCGCTCCGCGGGACACCCCATACGGGCATAGAGCCGAAAGGCCTCGGTCGCATAATCACGGATCAGGTCCTTTTTCATACCTCACCCTCCTCGCCGTCGTATACCACAGGCGCGTCCATTGCTACACCCTGCAAGCGTACCGCCTTGCTGGTTGCAAGAAGCCGTCTGTTTCCTCGCCGCAGGGTAAACCAAACACTGTAAACACCTTTGTCACCGTCAAAGGAGCCGTGGATATGTAACCGCTCCCCGCGTTTGCTCATCTTCTTACGAATGGCATCCCGCATCGTAGGTGTCAGCTTGTCCGCCGCTTCAGGATACCCGTTGTCAGCGAGGAAACGGTACCCAAGCCCGTCCACCGCCGCCACCGCCTCAGGCCCACTCCCCGCCACCACGTCCCAAACGTTTAATTTATGCTGATCCATTTCTCTCCTCTCTTTCTTTCAGTGCTTGACCCATCTTTTCTACCGTATTTCGCAAGACCCTGTTTTCTCTTGCCAACGCCTCCAACGCTTGTGCAGTCTCGTCCAATAGACGGTGCCTTGCAAAAGGCATATCCTTTTTCAGTTCTTCCTTCAATTCCCGCACCAATTCTTCCACGGTTCTCATATTAGATTCTCTCTTTCGTTGGATTTTTGTGATGACGCAATTTCAATTTAACAGATTTTGTCGACTCACACAATACTTTCGACATTCAAAGTGCTTTAATGACATTTATCGTGTTTTTCCTCTCATCTCTTTTTCGCAAACGTTTGGCATTTTGGCACACTCTCGGTGCAGGAAAAGCGCCTTGTGTCAATACCAAAGGGCTTGAACTCTATACCTACGTGCTTGCACAGCCCATAGATCTGCTTGCCGTTGATTTTCTCAAAGTGCTCGCAGAGTTCACACGGCACCGCCTGCTCATCGCTCGGCTTATACCACCCACAGTCAATCGCCTCGGTGTCGATGTCATGACATTCCGCGGAGCAGATCTCATAATGTCCACAGCTCTTGCAGCTCACGCCGTCACGCATATCCAACCGTATCACCTACCTTCTCAAAGATCCATTCCTTTGTCTTGGGATGCAGATGGTTGCCGTACTTATACACCGCACCGGCGTGCTCGCTCTCCGCCACCACCAAAAGTGCCAGATCGTTGTCTTCATCAAAGCCCTTTCCTTTGGCAAGACGCAAACAGTCCCCCAAGGTCACGCGATCACCCGCTTCTTGCAAAATAATGATCGAGATCCCCATACCGCAGATCCGCACGATCCCGTCATCCGCGGCGATCACAGTGCTCTGCGGCACTTGTTCTATCTTCATACCGTCACCCCTCTCCTTCTGAATTGATCCTCCCTGTTGCCGTTACCGCATCGCGCATCGGTCGCTTTCGTTCCCTCGCCCTCCTGCGACGCACGCAAGGCTTGCCGATGGCAAGCGTTGCAGTTGTCGGCTGTGCCGAACAACAGGCCACATCCTTTTTGCTCGCTCCTCCTGCCACCGGCAGCGCTCGCAAACGTCCCCTGCGGGCAACTTTCAAAATGGGAGCGATAGCCCCAAAAATCAGCCACACCGTCGGGCGCCTCCACGCCACACCTTACAAAGCCGTTGGGTGTCACAAACGAGGTCTTGGCGCTCTTATCCTCACGGCACCGTATCAACGCCGCATCACACGGCATCTTTGCGCCGCTCTGCATCGTCACCCACACGATCTCCGCGCCGCAAGATCTACATTTGCAAACGTTTGGCTTTTTGCCTTCCTTGTAGGGACAGGCGTCCTCTACTGTCCGTATTTCTTTCCCCGGCCCCATCGGCAGCGGCATCCAATGGGTAACGTTAACGGCGTCAATTTGGGGATAGCCATCAAGATACCAACACTTGCCATCGTATTCAACAAGTTGTATGGCGTTTTGAAATGTGATGTTTTCATATTTGCCATTTACGATACCAAGAACAAATTGATCAGTGTCCGGCAGCTCCTCGGCGGCATCCACCCAGCAGGGTACCTCCACGCGGGGCGCCGCGGCAATGATCTTTTTCGCCAAATTGTAGTGCATATAACTCTTATTGCACTGATCCAGCCACGCCTCGGCATCAATCAACGTTTTTGTTTTGCTCATCGCTCTTTTTCCTCCGTTTGTGTTTATTTTCCTCAAGCCGACCCAAGAGCTTCAAAAAGCAGGTCGGCTTGCAGCACCACTTGGTGCCCCGATGCAGCGCGTGCTGAGAGGCCTAATCTCGCCTGAGGCGAGAAAATGAAGTTTTCTTGTCGGCGACGCCTCCACTTTGCTTTGCAAAGACCGAAAACTTTGGGGCACAAACTTGCGCCGCAAGTACAGCACCGCCGTTCCCTCAGCTCATCTTGCCCCTGCATCGGTTTCCCCCTCTCCGTAGGTCCGTCGCAAAGCAGCTTCAAAGAAATCGTCAATGTCAAAGGAGCCCTTCGCCGTCTTGCTTTGGTTTTTCTCCTCGGCGAACCACAACAGGATCGTGGCAAAATGATCCTCGTAGCGGTACCCCTTCGCTCTCAGCTTGCAGGAAAAGATCTCGATGCGATGATCGGCATCGGGGATCTTCTTTTTCAGCGCCTCGTATTCCTCCTCGGTCAGCATCACGTTTTCAAACTGCCCGAAAGCCTTTTTCCCTCTCGCGTGCGCGTTAGAGAGAGTATTATACTTATCTAACTCTATCCTAACTCTAACCTGTGTATCCAAATTGGATACATCGTGTATACATTCGGTGTAGGCCTTATTTTCGCAGACCGTCAGCAGCGCCATTTCTTTGGTGTAAGTGGTGGGGTGGTAACGATCCTTTTGGATGTAATTATGTATCCTCCAATGCTTGATCACGATCACACCGCTCTCAAATGAAAGCACGAAGCGCTTGGCAAGCAAGAGCTTCAGATCGTCCTCGGAAGCTCCCACGTCCTTACGGATGCGGCTGGGACTGTTCACAAATCCATCGTCATCCGCTCGCATCGCAAGATGAAAATACAGGGCTTGCGTGGACAACGGCATTTCAATAAAGGCGTCGCTGTCGATCACGGTTTTGGAAAACATCCTTCTCTCCGCCATCTTCTCACTCCTCCAACATATTCGGGATCTGCGAAAGGATCCCGCGCAGGATCTCGCCCTCAGACGGATCCTCGCGCTCGGCTTCCTCCACAACGGCGTGCATACGGCGGTAAATATCCTGCAAAGCTTCAAACAAAGAGCCGAATTTCGCGCGGAAGGGCGAGGCGTTGGCGGCAGCGGCGCGGAGCTGCTCCTCAAGCGCGGCGATCTTCGCGGCGGCTGCCCGCTCAGCTTCTGCCTTTGCCTCCTCCTTGGCTTTCCCGATGGCGGCATCGCGCTCGGCTTCCACCTTCTTCACGGCATCGGCACCCTCGGCACGGGCCTTTTCCAAGTCCTTCTCCGCTTTCTTCTTTGCCGCCTCTATTCTTTTTGCGGCGGCTTCATCGGCAGCTTTCTTCGCGGCGGCTTCGATCTCTGCCCTCTCCTCGGGGGAAATTCCCTTTTGCGCTTCCATCTGCTCCAAAGCGCGGTTGGCTTCGTCCAGCTTGTCCGAAAGCATCATACGGGCATCCTCCGCGATCGACGCCTTGTGCAAGGCATCCTCGGCGGCTTGCTTCACGTTGGCGATCTCCCCCTTGAGGGCGCTCACCTCGGCTTCTGCCGCCTCGCGCTTTTCCCTCTCTGCCTTGATCTCTTTTTTGATCTCACGTGCTGACATATCGGCGACGTTGTGGCTCTCCATAAATTCACGGCGCTCCGCCGAGGGCAGACGCATCAGCTCCACCACCTTGGAGGGGGCAAGCCCCTCGAACATCTCAAAGCCGTTCTCACCGAACAGATCCAGCTGTGCCGCTCTCTCCTGCTCATTGTATAGCCGCATCATATTGTTTGCCGTGGAGGTGGAATAGGAAACGTTATCACGCAGCCAATCGCCCCACGCGCCGTGCGGCACGGTCTCCTTTGCTTCACAAAGCAGCCGCCCGATCTCGATCGCATCCTTTAAGAGCCCCTCTGCGGCTCTGCGCTTGATGATGTTGATCTCCATCGCGATCTCAGAAGCCCTCGCGGGCACCAGCTCCTGCGTTTTGTCCACATACTCCCCGTCGATCATTTCGACCTTGTTCAAATCTGTTAATGCCATTTATACTGCCTTCCTTTCTGCCACCTGCGTTTTCGCAGACGTTTGTTTATTTTTGTGTGTCAGACCGCCGCCCGCTTTGACAAAATCAAGCCAACGGTCAAAAAATTCCTTTGCTTCGCCATCGATGGCGCAATTATGATCCCCGTGGACCTGTTGCAGCTTGCCCTCTCTCATCTCTACGGTGTAAAAGGGCTTCGTCGGAGCATCCGCGCGCCGCAAGAACAGGATCGTCGTCTGACAGGTCAAATGCCTGTCCACGTAGCCGCCCACACAATGATGCAGGGCGTTGCCCTCTGCCACGATTTCAAGACCGTCGCTTGCCACCCGAACAAAAAACGTTCCGTCGGAATAGTCATAAAGCTTTCGTCTTTCCTTGTCCTTGGCCCGGCACCGCTTGGCTTTCTTTTCCCATTCTTCTCTTTTCTTGGCATCCTTCATCCACTGCCTTGCCGCCACGGCATCGTCGTGGGCGGCGATCAAGTTTCTCGGGAAAGCAACGTTATGTACTGTCAGGTCACGGCCGATAGCAGCTGCTGCCTCAAGATAGTCGCGGTAAAAAGAAAAATACTGATTGCTGTTTCGCCTCATGTACCGCAGTATATAATCGGGCTTCTCGTTTGGAAGCAGGTCAAGCACGGCAAAAAAGGCGTTCACGTTCCCTCCCCCGTCGCGATAGATCTCCGCAAGCTCTGAAAGCTTCAGCCGCCCCGCGTACCGCTTGCAATCCCGCAAGAAATCCAGCCGATCGGAAAGACATTCGGTGGCGCGATATTCCTCCTTGCTGAGCCGCCAGAACTGCAATGGGTTTTTCGCGCACCAATTTACAATATGGGAATTGCGGCGGTGGGAGTAGATCAGATCCCGAGCCGCTTCTTGACCGCCCGTACGCATAGCGATCTCCAAGGCGGGATATTTGGCGTAATAACAGAGATAAGCCATCAATTTTGTGGAACCATATTCCCCTCCGCCATATCCCCACATTCTGCCGCGACGCGGACGCAGCTTGTTAAAATCCATCACTCTGCTGTATTTCAAAAAGGTATCGTCCAGCTTACCCAGCTTGATAAAGGAATAATGCATCGCATTCCACATAAAGCCCTGCCAAGGATCGCAAGGGCGCTTGCGTTCCTCCCACGGGCACATATCAACAGCATAAGAATAATGCCCTTTGTAAAAAGCCAAGGTGTTAAAGCGATACACGTCATAGATGGGAAAGGTGCGCCGCTCCATCACCCATTCACCGGGAGACAGACGGTAATGCGCCTTTTCCACAAAGCAAAGGTGGGCGGGCTTCTCATCGGAATAGTCCACGAACACCGTATAAGCCCTAAAAAACACCGTTTGACCGTTGTTGATGGGCAAGATAAAGATCACGTTGTCATAGCAATTCAAGGTTGAAAAATCACGGAAACGCCCTGCCGCTTGATAGGTGATCTCGGCACGGCAGGCAGGGCACTTGCCTTTGGTGCCGTGCTTTGCAAGCCAAAGGTCCTCCAAAAGATCTCCGCTATCTTTGTGCTCCTTGAAAGCAGTCATTTTAGCACCGCAGCAGGAGCAAAGCCCCCGTACGCGATCCCTCTCACGCCGATAAAACACAAAATGCCGCCACCAAGTTTTACGAATCCCATCCATCTCGGCAGCGGGAACATCAGGCATATCCCTGAATGCCGTTCCGAAGCTCGACCGATCGTCGCAGTCGATCCTGAAATTGTAATCCATCACTTGCCTCCAAGATTGAACAAGTCCTTGAAATCGAGGTCAAGGATCTTGGCGGAGGGCTTTTTCGGTATCTCCTGCTTTTCCTCGCATTCAAACTCGCTCATATAGATGGTCATTGTCATTTTGATCTTGGCGCCGGGGAAGTAAAATTCTACCGCCTTGGCGTAAACGTCGAGATCCGAAATACTGCTGCCGCAGCCCTTCATAATCTCCTCGCAGCACTCGCCCAAGCTCTTGCCCTGCAAGATCGCATCGGCAAACTCCTGTTGCTGCTCACAAAAGCCGATTAGCGCATCGCGCACGGCATCGTAAACCGCCGCAGCGTGTCTGCTCTTTGCCCCGTCCCGCTGTTTATTGTCCTGCAATTTCTTGATCGCATCAATCTGTACCTGTGTCATTTTTCCTCTACCTCACTTTCAAGATACGCGACTGCTGCCGCGATGCAATTCTCATCAGAGCAAGGAAGGAAGCGGTCCGCGTCCTCTCCCCTCTCCTCTGCTTCTGCTATCGCACGGGCATTTGAACAAATCCCCGCATTACACACGTTCGTCGAAAATTGTCCCTGCTCCACCTCATCCATCAGCCACCGCGCCAGCTCCTCGGCGCTCATTTGGCGGATCTTCTCGATCTGTGTCATACCATAACCTCCATTTCTTTTTCCAATCTCATCACCAAGCGCGAAAGATCCCCGACGCTCGAAAAGCCGTGCATCAGCATTCGGTCCACATCCTCCTCCGAAGGGCGCCCGAACAGCATCCACATATTCGCACATTCCGAAAGATATAAAATCGCCTCACCCGCCACGCGGTTGATACTGTTGACCAATTCCCGCGCCCTCTCCATCAAAAGGCGCGCAAGGTTCCGATTTTCGCCCGCTGTGATGCCTTTCACATCCAAAATACTGCCCAAACGGCGTTGCCGCGTCAAAATCATCGCATTTCCGATCATTTCACATCACCGCCCTTCTGTTATTCCCACCGAGCACCCGACGGTTGTAAATGGCAAGAATTTGCCCCTCCGGCATCCGTGCCACCTTTTCCTTCCATCCCCTGCCGGAATAAAGCGCAGCAACTGCCGCGCGCATTTGATCCATAGACATTTTCAAAATCCTCCTTTGCGTCTGTAAAATTGACTCCCTTGTCGCAAAACAAAGAAGCCTTTGGCTTCTTTTTGAAGAACGCGTTGCGTTCTTCGTGGAGCATGGCGCGAAGCGACTGAGGGATTGTCCTTTTTCGCATCTCGCCTTGACTTTCATCAAATTATGTGTTACAATAGGAGGAGCAGGAGCGTACCACCGCCCTGCCCTCATATTTGGAGTATCGCAAGCCGCCAAGCTTTGCAGCGATGCTCCTTTTCTTTTGGCCTTTTCGCGTTCCGCGCACCCTTGTAGGGGGCGACGTCCTCGACGCCCCGCATCCGCGCCGGCATCACGTCGCACCACCCGCCTTGGGCCTCTCGCTGATCGCCGCCAGATATTGCTTGATCCCTTCGGTCACCAATTTGGCGTACTGCTCAATCTCACGAATAACACCTGTTTTTTCTGCATCAATCAGAGGATCGCAAGCATCTATGAGCCCCTTGGCAGTTTCGCACAACCCCTGTACTGCCCTTGCCACATCCAAACTCGCTATGATGTACGACGGGCAGGTAGGATCCCTCCGTAGATCTCGTTCAATATAGCGACACAATTCCTCGCGCATCTCCCTTTGTGATCTTTCTTTTTCCATTTCCGTTCCTTTCTTTTTCCAATTTTATTTTTGATTTTTCTATTTTCGACAAGCGCAATACGCACCATTTTTCCAAAAATCAACAAAAATCAAAGTCTTTCCTTAAATTTGGGATCCACAATGCTCTCCCAATACTCAAGCTCCGATAGCAAGACCATACCATCGTGATTGAGCTTGCCGCCGTTGCAGCAATGCCGTACCGCACGCATGATCTCGTAGGCCTTACACTTGCTGATGCCGCCGTAACGCTCCATCACGTCCTCCACCGTCAGATACGGCTTTGCGCTTTGCGCTCTCGCCTTCTCCACCCCGGCAGTATACCCGGACATATACGCCTCCATATAGAACTGCTCCTGCGCCGTCATATTTTCCTCCTTTCATTTTTCTACGTGCGCCCTCTCGGCACGCCTCAATTCCTTTTCTTTCTCCAACAACTTCTCCACCGTCACACCGGCGGCGTCAAGCTCCATGCCGCGCTTCTCATACTGTCTCAGAGTATACATATACTGCCGCCTGCGGCAGCGGATCCGTTCCTCTACCTTGCCTAGCGCAACCATAGGCGACTCCTTCAGCCGCTTGATCTCCAGCTCCACCTCAGCGTCGGTCAATACTTTTCGTGCCATATCAATCCTCCTTTGGCTCGATCACAAGCTCGTCCAGCTTGCAACCCATCAGCCGAGCGATCTCGGTCAGCATTGCAAGACTGGGTTGCTTCATTCCCACAATGATGTGCCGCACCGCCCCCTCCGAGCAGCCCAAGCGCTTTGCAAGCGCGCTTTGACTCATTCCATGCTCTTTCAGATATTCCGAGAGCTTCTTTCCGTTAAACATTTCGTTCTCCTTTCATTTGTCGTTTTCTGTCGTTTGATTATTCGTACCAAGATATTGACAAAATACTTTTTATTTTGATATAATAGTTTCAAATGATTGTGAGGGCTCTAATACATCCAACTTTGAACACAATACTGTACAGATCGGCATACTATGTCTTCCATACGTTTCTGCGGATCTATCATAGTTCCCTCCCCTCTGCGCCATCGGCGCATATTTTTAGCCTCACGTTAATATCTCGGTACGAGTATATTCTAAACTAACCGTAGTTAGTTTGTCAAGCAAAAAACATTACTTTGGTTAGTTTCTGCTTTTTGCACAAATTTTTATTAATAACTTTGGTTAGTTTGCGAAAGGAGGATTTATCATGTTTTGGGAAATTTTTGAAAGCTTATGTCAACAGCGTGGTTCAACCCCTACTGCCATTTCACAAGAAATGGGTTTTTCGAACGCAACAGCCGCAAAATGGAAAAAGGGGAGTATACCACAAGGCACAACGCTTCAAAAAATAGCTGCCTATTTTGATGTCTCGGTAGACTACCTCCTCGGCAAAGAAGAAAAAAAGCCCCCGATGCCCGAAGGCACCGAGGGTATGGGGGAAAACGAGAAACGCCTGATGGCTATGTGGTCTCAGATTCCGGAGGAACAGAAGCCGGAGCTTCTGACTCTGATCGAGGCAGCATTACGTATGCGCGGAGAACATTGACGGCAATCTTACAAATATCTTCCCTCTCGCTTGCAGATCGGGCATACGTATCTAACATTCGCTTCAAATCTTTATCGTAAGTAGACATAATTCACTTCTCCTTTTAGACATTACAAGCGTCTGTATCCATATATTACCATATTCCCAATCAAATTTCAACCGTTTTTTTCCTTTTTTTCCAAAAACTCCCAAGTTTGTGCAAAGTAACAAAATTTTCGACAAAAATCTACATAAAAAGACCGCCAAATCAGGCGGCGAAAGGAAATGATGTAGTCGGCTTTCACATTTCAATGTATTCAAAAATCCAAAGTCTCTATCTGAACACGACCTTTGCTGCATGGTTCACTTTACGCTACATCCTTTTTGATTGGCCAAGCGAACCTCCTAAAATATGTGCAAAACTATTTTTGCTCTTGTTATCCCCTCTCTATCTAATCATGACGCTTTTTCTGACCATTATTACATTATTAGGTAACGTCATCAACTTCATCCCACTTGTTCGTTGGCTAATAGAACTAGTCGTCATACTTATTTGGCAATTCATTATAGTTCCTTTAGCAATGCTTCTAACTGCATACGACTCGAACGACTATGTAACTAAGCTCACCTACTTCGATCAAAGTCACATATTTTAAGACTATCGGTTTTTAATTATTCTTCCTATGATTTTTCACAATCTGAGATATACATCATACAAAAATACCTCCTTTAGATAGCAGAAGGAAATTTTAATATGGGATTCTTTTCAAATTTATTTGGCAAGAAGAAAGCTGCAGCTTCCACAATTTCTTCTCCCCCTACACTCACAAGAGAGCAAGAACAAGCAAAATGGTGCTTTTCAATAGAAAGAATCGGAGAAATAGCAAAGCAACTATATAAAGCATCCGTGTCGGAATCTTATGAGGAACAACTGGATTGGGCAATCAATTTTGGCTTTAGATTCTATTCCTCAATTTGTTTCATCCGCCGCGATCTAAGTTTTGCAACAGCTTTCTTAGATTGGTATAAATACTCTTTGAAACACGACTGGCAAGCACCTCACGAACTTGACGAAACTTTCATCATTGACTTTGTTAATACACGTTTCGTCGCCTACAAAAACATCTTAAAAAATCCCACGCAATATATTGAAAATGAACAGCGATTAGAGGAAGCACTTTTTCAATTCATATTAAATGATAGAGCCGGTAGTCCATTTACATCACAGGAAACCGAAACACCTTTTTATGAAACGTTTTCACTCAGACGTTCTCTATCCTCCGTTTACATCGAAACTCTTGAAAAGACCAAAGCCCAATGTGATTATGTGATGGGATCTTCCTTTTACATTCAATATACTGGAGATCATCAAGAAGAATGAAACGTACATTTTTATTTCTCCTCTGCCTTTTCCTGCTCCTCGCTTGTATTCCCACCCTTTCGGCGTGTGACGACGATCCTCCAAGCGAGAGCGCGCAGACCGAGCAGAGCACAGAAAACACGCCAAAACCAGAGGATCGGTATTATATTTTGAACACCGCCACAAAGAAGTACCACCGCACAGATTGCAGCTATCTTCCCTCTGCGGCAAACTCCAAAAAGGTGTTAAAAACTCAAATGTCAGCCTATAAGGGATATTCCCCCTGCCAGCATTGCGATCCATAATTCACACAAAAAGGAGCCACCCATGCCCTCATACGAAAAAAATAAATCCTCCGGGCTGTGGTCAGCTCGTTTTCGCGAAATAGACGCCAATGGCATCGCCCACCAAAAGCGCCTTTCTGGATTCAAGACAAAAAAGGACGCACAATACGGCTACGAGGATTATATGACCGCCAAAAAAGCCGAGCCAAAGCCCTCGGAGCCCATTCAAGCACCGAAGCCCACCTCCATCAGTTTCGTCGAGCTGGCGGAGCAATATTTGGCTTATAAGCGCCCTCGCGTCAAAGAAACCTCCTTTTACGATATAGAAAAAAGGATCCGCCTGCGCATCCTGCCCTTTTTCAAGGATATGACGGTCGAGGAGATCACACCCATCACGATATTGGAATGGCAAAATTCCCTCTCGGAATACAGCTATTCCTACCGCAAGGATCTGATGATGTACCTCACCTCCATCTATAACTACGCCGAGCGATATCATGATATCAAAAACGTGGCAAAGAAGGTGGAGAAGCCCCGCAATTTAGAGGGTAAAAAGGAGATGCTGTTTTGGACACCCGAGGAGTTCGCGGCAGCTGTCGCCACGGTAGAGCATCCGGGCTACGCGATGCTGTTCCGCTTTCTGTTCCTCACGGGCTGCCGCAAGGGCGAAGCGTTGGCGCTCACGTGGAGCGACCTCGATCTTGACAAAGGTACGGTTATCGTTTCAAAAAGCATTTCAAACAAGGTGCGCGATGAAGGCAAGTGGTATTCGGTCACCACACCGAAGAACACGGGCAGTAATCGCACCGTGTACCTCCCCGCCTTTTTCTGTGATATGCTTCGCGCCTATCAGAAGGAGCAGCAAGCCGAGCCGAGCGCCTTCGTATTCGGCGGCGCCGATCCGTTCCCCTATATCACAATCGATCGCCGCTTTCACCAAGCCGCCGAGGATGCAGGCGTGAAACGGATCCGCATCCACGACCTGCGCCACAGCTGCGCATCACTTCTGATCCACAAAGGTGTGTCTATCGTGGCAGTCAGCCGCCACCTTGGGCACAAAAGCGTCAAGCAGACCCTTGACACCTATTCCCATATGCTCCCCGACGATCAGACTATGATCCTCCGCTCCCTCTCCTCCGTCGCCGATCAGCTTACCCCCGAGAAAAAGCATTGATTTTAGGCACAAAATTAGGCACAAAAATGAAATTTTAAGCAGTTCAAAACGATTTACAAACAACATTCATTGTGCAATTCAAACAACAACGAGCCATAGAATTAGTGCAACAAAAACAAAAAAACCGAGGTAAAACCTCGGTTTTTTGTTTTTGGCGGAGAAGGAGAGAGTGTTTTTATACCTATATTTAGCATAATTTAAGTATCAAAATCGCAATATATTGTGTTCTGAAACAACATTAGGCACATTTTAGGCACAAACTCACGCCCCATACCCACTGTATTTCAGCAGCGCCGCCTTCTCGCTCTTGCTCAAATTCAGCTTGCTGATGTGGGTCTTCACGGCGCCCTCTCCGTTCACGTTGGAATACCCAAGGTATCCCATCACCATATACTTTTCCGCTGCCGAGAGCCGCAAGGAATTTACAAACGTCTGCACTTTTCGCTTTCTCGTTCCCAAGATCGCCTTGCCGTCCTTATCCTTGTCCGCCTCGATAGAGCGCGCCATGGCGATGATGACCGCCAGCTTTTCGATGTCGATCGCCTCGGCAAACAGCACGTTCTTTTCGGCAAGATCCACGCCGAGAGCATCCTCCAGCGCAAGATCCCAATACACGTCGTAAATAAACTTGATCGCCGCTACCTGCACCTTCTCGTCGGCTTCGGCAAATTGCTTCAACTTGACCATATCGGCGACCGCATCCTGCCCGATGGCATAGACCTCGCGCAGCTTTTTCTGCTGGGCACCCGTCAAGGCGATCTCCTCGCCGTCAACGGTCACGCTATCCCCGACCGATCGCGGCAGCACCTTGTAGCCCTTGCTCGTAAGATCCTGCAACGTCTTTCGCGTAGCCGCGTCCTCGATGCCGATCTTCTCGTCGATCATCAGCCCGGCGATGGTGCCCACCATCTTGTCGTCCCCGGCATCCAACGCCTTTTGGAGATCGGAAGCATAGGACTGCTTGAAAAACCGACTCTCGACCGCATACCCCGCCTCGGGCGACACGCGATTGATCACACCCGTGGTAAAATTGTAAAGGTTGCGCGTCGGCACACCCGAAAGCTGCCCGGCGGCATACACCACCTTACGCATATTGGCAAGCACCTGCTGCCGCGTGACCTCCTTGCCCGATGCCGCATCGCTCACAAGCTCAAAGCTGGCAGAAACGGTACCAAGCACGTCGTTGACGGTGGAAATCAGAAAATGATCCATCTCGAAGCCGTCTTGGAAGAAGCTCCACAGATCTCTCACGAACGGAATACCGCCCAGCATATTGCCGAAGGTGTCGGCGATAAAGGAGCCAAGACTCTCGTCCTCGTCGCGGCGGTACAGCCACTTGAAGCCATACGCCAGCGCCGCGTTGAAGAAAGCCACGCCCACAAGCGAAACGGTGGCGCGTACGCACTGCTTTCTGGCGCGCTTGATCTCGCCCTCCAGCCAAGCCATATCCTTTCTGTTTCCTGCCTTTTTGGCTTCCCTGTATAATGTCCGAAGCACCGACAGCTCACCGAAGGCATCCACAAACCGCGCGCCGACCTTCATAGCATCCGCAGAGAACATCGTAAAGCCCTTCAGCAGCTCGTCGCCGGAGCGCATCGCCGCCGACCGCTCGGTCGCAAGCGAGTTTTGCTGCGTTTCCAAGATCACACGCTGCAACAGCTTTCCTGCCTCGATCTTGTTTTCCTTGGTGCCCACCTTGGCACCGCCCTTTTTCTCCACCTGTACCTGACAAGCACCGAACAAACGGGTGATTATAAGGCGGTCAACTCTGCCTATCATCCACATCGAAGCATCACGGACCTTCTGAAGCACGTTGCGCGAAGCTCTCTGCACCGCGTTCTGCGAGGTGCCTACGGCTTGTGCCTGTGCCGCCGAACTGTCGTTGTTACGAAGCCACGCAAGGCGGCAGAATTCGTCCACGTCCTCGCCGCTGCGCTCGCTCACAGCACCCATGACCTCGCGCACACTTTCCACATTTTTGCGCTGTGCCTCGGTCAGCGGACCTGTATAGGCGCGCATCTCGTGGTTTTCGGTCGAGCCGTTTTTCGGCATTTTGCGTGTATCTCTCTTGGTGTAAACTTGTCGTGGTTTCGGTTGACAGATTTACGGCTCTTTTTTTACCTCGTTATTGCATAGAAAAAGGGGCTTGTGGAAGCCCCTTTGTTTGTATGAAAAAAGCACCTTACATGTGCAAATTGCTTTATTTTTGGATAACTTCAAATTGTTCAGGCGGAAAAAGATAATCTTCATCAAGTTCGGTCATGATTCTGAACCATCCTTTTTCGACAGACAAGACATCATACACTTTCCCCTTTTTAAGCGCAAGTGTATCAACCTTGCCAAGATACTTCACTTTCATTCTAACCACCTCTTAACAAAGAAATCAAATTCGCCAACATCTTTGCATTGTGACCAATGCACTTCTGCTTTTAGATCACCTTCGTCTGTTGCCAACAAACCAAATCCCTTTACATGTTGCCAATCTTCGGGATTTCCGCCGTACTTTTCGGCATATTTTCGCGCCTTCCGATAGACCGTGCGTGTCCCCTTACCTGCGAAAACCTCAACATTCTGCAATCTTGAACCTTCAACAAATCGGAACATTTGACCAGTCGCAAAATCTAACACATCATAATTCAAGGCTTTTGCGCCAATGCTTCTGTAAATCTGTATATCTGGCAATTTCATTTTATCGCCATTTCCAGCATTTGTCAACACCTTTCCAACATTGTGATTGTCAACAATGGTGCTGGAATCCTTGGGTTGCTTTCCAACAACGGCATTTTCCTTGGTTGCATTTGGCATCTTGTCTGCATCAAGCTGCGCATACAATTCACGCAGTTCGCGAATTAGGCGGTCGGTCTCGTCCCAGTTGATTTGATGATCCGCGCCACTTCCGTCATAATCTCGTCGTGCGTCGCTTCGCGATTGTTCGATAGAAAATCCATCATCTTCACTCTTTCTTGATCTGTCTCCAAAAGTGTCGCTATCGAAATCTGTTCTTCCTCGCTCAACGGCAAAAGCATCAGCCAACGCACTAACAGTATCAACATTTTGGTTGCTTTCATTTTTCCACGCCTCTCTTATCCATTTTACAACATTTACCCTTTTGGCAGATACGGAACGCAACATTTTTCCCCGCATATAGCCATCAGCTTCAAAGAAATATATTTTCTTGAAGCAATAAATTGTAACATTCTTAACTTCATCATAAGTCAAATTAGAAGTCTTATTCGCCAACCAACGGTCAAAGTCACCTCTGTCTTCGTATGCCACTTCTCTTGCATACTCATCCGTAGAGGTGTATAAGTCCTTTTTATGATATTGCCCCCCGCTTTCATTATACAGTCCTCTGCCACGCTCGTCAAGATTTTCGGAATGATCAACACCGCTACCGTGCGTCTTTTCGCCATACGCGCGCGCCAATTCAC
>JAGALS010000069.1 GCA_017625065.1 Clostridia bacterium
CGCTGACGTTGCTTGTGCTAAGGGTTCCGTTATGGTCACAAGTCGCGCCGCAGCCGTCTTCGGTGCATTCGCTGTTTACCCAAGTATGCGCATCGGCAACAGCCTCGCCGTATTCGGTCGTACAAGCCGTGCAGATTGGGCCCTTCTGGCAGGTCGCAGCACCGCCCGTGCAGTTCTCGGTCAGCTCGTAGTCACAAACGCTGCACTCGGTCTTGTGTTGACCTGCGCTGACGTTGCTTGTGCTAAGGGTTCCGTTATGGTCACAAGTCGCGTCGCAGCCGTCTTCGGTGCATTCGCTGTTTACCCAAGTATGCGCATCGGCAACAGCCGCCCCGTATTCGGTCGTGCATTCCGTGCAGATCGGGCCCTTCTGGCAGGTCGCCGTACCGCCCTCGCACTTTGCCTTGCTCTCTGCGATCTCGATCTCGCAGATCTCGCAAACGCGATAGTGGTAGGTATCGCTCTCCTCGGTCACATGCATCCACTTGCTGGTGTCTGCGGTGTGAGCAGAGCAAGTGGCATCAGTGATCGGGCAGCCTTGAGCCGAGCAGGTCGCGACGTTGTTATCGTACGTCCAAACGTGCACGTGCTGTGCCGATTCCTCGGACCCTTCCTGCGCTTGTACAAAAAGCGCTCCGCCAATGCAGATGCAAGCCATCAGCATGACGATGATTGCGGCGGTCAAAAGTTTCTTCATGGTGATTCCCTTTCTGTGTGTAAAGATTTGTCTTCTTTGCGCGCGTGGAGGCACGCGCCACAGACTTTTACTTGGCATAGTTAGCCCAATGCCAAATCTACAGGTACATTTTAACACCTCGCCCCTTCTTTGTCAACCACATTTAAGTATTTTTGGTGTTTTTTATAAATAATTTATTTATAATTTATGCATAATGCAACAATGATGCTTTGTGCGCGTTTTTTATAAAAATTTTGAAGCCATTTTCCGCACCGGCATCGCACACGCAAAAAAAGCGGCTCACCCTCCTCAAAAAAAGAGGGTAAGCCGCCATAAAAAAGTGCGATTTCGCATACCGTTTGCGGACTTTCAGCGCAGGTCGGGCACGTGCAGACGAGCGCGCCATTTGCCGAGATACGCCGATATCAGACGTGTTAAAGCAATGTCATAGAGCACAAATACGGGCAAAAGGCAGAGAAGGAACCACCAATTTGCAAAGATCCACGACAGATCCATCAAAAGGAGCTTTCCAGCGCCAAGCAAGCCAAGCGCCACCGCCGCGCAAAGGATCGCCACCTTCAAAAGCCACGCCAAGGGTTTTGTCAGCCGTCCTTCCAAAACAGCCTTCAAAATGGGGTAATACCCCGCAAATACAAAATAGATCAGCGCCGCTGTTTTGACGGGAAGCAACAGCAGCGACAGCACCGAGGTAACGGCATAGATCAGCATCGGATACTTCCCACCGATCTCGATCACGGCAAAGACCACCAAAAGCGAGGCGATCGCCGCCATCGACAGATCCAACACCTGCACAAACGATCCAAGCAAAAGCAAAACAACGCCAAGTGCCGCAAGAAGTGCCGATACAGTCAGTCGCCGCGTGGTCTTTTTTTCTTCCCTTCTCATCTCAGCAGCAAGGGATCAGATCGCCGCCCATACACTCGCAGCAGCAGTCGGCACAGATCAGCGAGCTGCACATATCGCAATCGCAGCATCCCCCCTGACGGGTGGTGTTATAGCCGTTTCCAAAGCCTCTTGCGCGCTCATGCATTCTTTCCTTTGCCTGCCAATATTCGTTATTGGTCGGCTCCATACGGTAGGCGGTCTCAAAGGAATGCTGTGCATCCACGTAAAAGCCCTTACGCAGCTGGATGCACCCCATCAGAAAATGCCACTCCGCGCCGCGGTCGGCATCGGCGATCTCTGCGATCAGCCGCTCCGCCTCGCTGATGTTTCCCGCATTGATGCAATTGCGGATCAAAATGAATTTTTCACGCGCTTCGGCAGAATAGTTCTGACTGTGATAGTTCCCCGCACCGGCGCCCGAGGCATTGTAACCGCCGCTTTGTCCCTGGCGGGCATCGCCGTAATTCGTACCGTTAGCGGTGTAATTGCCGTTTTTTTGTTCATCGGCACCCGATGCGCGCAGGCGTTGGATCTCCTCGTACGCCGCGTTGACCTCCTGCATCTTTTCGTTTGCAAGGTCGGCAAGATCGCTGTTGGTATAGCGATCGGGATGGTATTTGCGCGCCAGCTCGCGATAAGCGCGCTTGATCTCTTCATCGTCGGCGTTCGGCGATACGCCGAGCACCTTATAAGGGTTGTTACTCACCGAAGTCCTCCTTGTTGCACTCTGTTTTTCCGTAAAGCACCTGCCGCACCGTGGCAGGCATACCTAAATAGAGTATATTTTCAAGCACCCCGCGTCGATCGGGGTCTGCGGTATCGTTCATCAGATCCAATGCCGTTTCAAGATCGGCAAGTGAGGAGATCAGCGCATCCCGCACATCCTCACGCCAACCGTCGGGCATTCCGCCCTCATACAGCAGCAAAAAGGGGTTGAAGCGCCCTTTTTTCTTGTCCTCATCCAGATCGTCAATGGCATCAATGATGTAAATAAATCGCCCCGTTTGCCACCCAATGCTCTTTGCGATCCGCGCAGCGGACCCTTCGTAGCCGTGTGAAACGATATCGGCAAGCAGGTCGCCGAAAATGGCGGCGATCTCATCTACCGAGGGGCGTTTTTCCTTTTCCTTCCTTGCAAGCCGCGCAAGATGTCCGCGCACTGCTTCTGCCAGCTCGCCGTATCGTTTTTTTGCGCGGCGATAGGCACCGTGTAAGCAAAAACAGCGCATACGTGCCTTGAATTTGCGCCATCCGCGCTCGTCGACAAGATCATCGCGGCACTTCTCATATGCCAAGATAACAGAGGCGTTTGCGGCATAATTCAGATCGTCATTTGGCTCCATCATCATTCTGCGGCGAATGGGATGGGCGATGCAGCGACAGCGACGAAATTCAGGCTTTGTACCGCTTAACGCCATACGTATGTTGGCTAAAAAGGCAAAGTCATAGCTGAGCGTGAGGCGAGAGCATTGCCCGTTGCACTTCCCCATCGAGCGGCAAAGGCCGCAATAGGAAGCGCGATAGTATTCATATTCCCGCACGCGAAGCTCTGCGCGAACGGTCTTGATATATCCGAACATCGTCTCACCACCTCTCTTTATATTACCGCATTTCCGTGAAAAATACAAGTCCTTTTTGTGAATATATGGAAATTTTGTCTGAGAATTAATTTGTTTCCACACGCAAGCGGGACGTCGAGGGTGCCATCCCCTACGAGCCTTTGCGTCATTTGCCGTCAACGCAAAAGGGCCGTGGCAGCTGCCACAGCCCTTTCCGTATACTCGTCAGCACACGGAGCTTGATCTACATCAAAACATTAACCAAAACGGTAGTATACGGTCTTGGCAGTCTCGCCCTCTGCAGGAATAGTTGTAGCGACGATCATGAAAGCGTTGGTGCTGTCAGCGGAGCAAACGTACAGATCCTCGTCAAAATCAACGTTCTCAAGGGTCAGCACAATGGTGCCCATATCGTTGTAGAAATCATACTTAATCTTGTCATCGGTCACAGTCGTGATAACAAAGCCCTCCCCGGAGTAGATCGGGTCGTCATCGTCGTCAACTCCGATCGGCAGAGGCATAGCGTTCTTGTTTTCCACATCCTTGGCGATCAAGGTCGTAGCCGCGCCGTTCGCGTAGAGCAGAGTCTCGCCGTCCTCATTTACCATAAGGATACTGTGGTTCATCTCTTCATAGTGTGCGATCTTATTTTCGGTCATGTCATACTTGACAGCAAGATCCCAGTCGTAGATCTTGTTGTTGAGAATGAAGAAGCTTGCGTTCATCTCTTCCTCGTTAATGCCGGTCACCTCGCCAAGGATATCGCCCTTCTCGTTGAGCAGGAAGGATTGACCCATCTTGTTGCCGACGATCCAACGGTTGGTGGCAACATGCCACAGACCGTTATTATCCATATTAGGAATCAGATCATCGATCACACCGTCAACCTTGCCGTCATTGCTAAGAGCAACCAGCTTCCAGTTGTCCTCGTTGAAATCAATCTGTCCGTCCTCACAGTAGGCAACGGTTGCAATGTTTTCAACCTTTTCGCCATAGAACCAGGAGTCATCATCATAATCCCTATAGTCGGAATCCATAATCATGTAATCAAGATCCAGCTCCTTGACCTTGCCCTTTTCGGCATCGACCAATACGGTGCGCAGATCAAGCTTCGTGCCCATCATGATCAAGTCATATTCCTCAGCCATCACGTCAAGCATGACAACATACTGAACCAAAACATTACCGTTTGCAAGGCAGTAAGGCTCGGCATCCATTTCTTCACTGAGACCAATATAATAGGGTGTGTTGTAAACAACCACCGTGTTGAGCTGCGCATCAAGAATAGCAAAGCCGCCTTCAATCTTGTTGAAGTAGTATTCGCCGACCTTATCCATTCCCGTGTCAGGCTTTCCGCGCAGCTCGCTCCAATCAAAGGCGTGAGCAACGGTGCCGTCCTCAGCAATGCGGTAGACCTTGCCGTCAAGGCAGATCAGATCCTCGACCGTCCAAGCGGCAGCCAGGTCTGCATCGTTGCAATCGGAAATAGCAGCGAATTCAGCACCGGCAACGGTGTAGTACTTGAGATCCTTCTTGATGTCGGTGTCAGTACCGGTGGTTTCGTCAACCGTTATGGTCGTAGTGGTCGTGGTAATCTTAAACCAATTGGTCTCCCACTGTTCCATCACGTTAATACTGTATTTGACCGTAGTAGAGTTGGCACCGGACTCGGTTTTGGTTTCCGATAGTGGGCCCAAAACGGTTGCACCGGTTGCAACGTTGTAAACGGTGTAGGTGGAAAGCAGGGTCTCGATGCTGGTGTCAACAAAGACAGCCAGATCGCCACTGGACAATGTAGAGTCGTACTCGCCCTTCACGTCCAACTTTGCAGCAGTAGTCAGGGTAGGGTTCTCATCGTTGTAAGTACCGTCGCCCACGACCTTCTCGAACTTCATCGAGGAAGCGCAGGAGGCGAGTACGGTCACGACGCACAGCAGCATCGCAACAAGTACAAGCAGTTTCTTTTTCACGATTTTGTCCTCCTAAATTTCAATAATATTTCGAACCGCGCCCGTCGACGCTGTCCGTGTCTTCATTATAATATGCAGGAGAAGGATTTGTCAACACAAAACAAACAAAAAGCGATTTGAAGCGATATTTTTTGGCAACATTCACATATTTTCGCATTGAGGTTCGTTGCTTTTGACATATGTTTGATACGTTCGGCAAAGAAGTAATTGTTTACTTATAATAATAAGCAAGGCCGATCATTTTGCCGGAAGCGACGGTTCCAAGAGATCAATATTCTAAAAAAGCAAAAAAGCGGCCCCCGATTGGGGGCCGCCTGCCGTGGCGGAGAGAGAGGGATTCGAACCCTCGTTGGGGTATTAGCCCAAACACGATTTCCAGTCGTGCGCCTTAGACCAGCTCAGCCATCTCTCCGTGCTGCGACTTGTATATCATATCAAAAAGCGGACGGTTTGTCAAGAGGGTTTTGAAATTTTTTTGACGGATTCCCCCGCATTTTTGTTTTTTCTTCTCTTTCGTTTGAAAAAGCTCTTGCCTTTTGCGCGCGAATATGCTATACTACTGCTTGGTAAAACTGAATACGCCTGCATAGTTAAATGGATATAACAAGCCCCTCCTAAGGGTTAGTTGTGGGTTCGATTCCCGCTGCGGGTGCCACTTCTTGAAAGGTAGTCGAAATGCGGCTGCCTTTTTTCATTCTCGCAAGAGTAGTATCCCACTTTGTGAAACTTTCGGAGAGGACGAAAAATTGGCGTATGACGGCAATTTTACCCCACCCCTTATCCTGTTCCCTAAAATTGCATAAATGTGTTTCTTGGTTATAATTGTGTCCCGATAGGTTGATTTGTTTCTCTCATTGTGATATAATGTTAACATAAAATTGAACAAGGGGCATCGTATGATAAAATTAGTTGATTTATTGGGCATCAAAGAAGAAGATTACAAAGATTATAAAATTCACTTGGCTACAGGGCTTCCCGATAGAATGGAACCGTACAATTTTTTTGTGATAGACAAATTCAAAGAATGGCAAGAAGAGCAAACAAGCAAAAATTGGAGCCGAAAATATATTATTTCGCTTATTTACTACAGCAAAAATGTCTGGTTGTTCGGTGGGATTTATGAGGTTCTTTCAAATAATCCAATTCCTCTAAAGAAAGAAAAATGGGCACATTGGGGCTGGAAATACGAAACCAAACTATTAGACGTTCAAAATGATTTAATAGGCAGAGTTTTGTTTTATTTTAAAAAAGAATTCAGAGCATCTTACCCAACTCTTGAATTGAACGCATCGAACGGTATGTCTCCTCGCGACATTTATGTATCGAGCATCTTTGATAAGAAGGTTGCAATAACGGACTTTCTCGGTTTTGATCATGTCAATATCAGCCACGAAACCTTGCGTCTGATTGTTAATGATAATATTTTATCTTGGAAATCTGCTCTTTCAAATGTCAAAGGTGTTTATCTTATCATGGACGAGCAGACAGGCAAG
>JAGALS010000070.1 GCA_017625065.1 Clostridia bacterium
CACGGCGGTGGTCGGTATGGACCTTCGTTTGACGCAGCCCCTTGAGGATATGGACATTCACCTGTTTTACAAGGTG
Organism: Clostridia bacterium; assembly: GCA_017625065.1. Classification (GTDB taxonomy): domain Bacteria; phylum Bacillota; class Clostridia; order Oscillospirales; family CAG-272; genus Firm-07. The sequence continues at coordinate 77 of JAGALS010000070.1, forward strand.
ACAAACCTTGAAACGGGCGAGAGCCTGCATATGGACGATCCGATCACTATTCGTATAAAGGGCAAGTATGCCGCCGCGCAAAAAAAACGCCCTCGCGTTCTGCCCGCCATCCGCGAGTGGAAGGGGGATGATGGCTCGTTTTACTTTGGCGGGCGCGTTGTCGCTTCAGACGATGCTACATACGAAGCCGCTTTGATCGTCAAGTCCTATATTGAAGGAATGACAAAAACACAGGTCATGCTCACGCGTGAAGCGCCGCAGTGCGGCGACGTTTGCTTGACGCTTGTTTCCGATCTTACCGTCGGCGACGAAGGGTACGTGATGGAGATCGGCGACACTTTAGTGATCAGGGCATCCACGCATACGGGGCTTGTCTATGCGGGCGCTAGCTTGACGCAAATGCTGATGCAAAACGGCAACGCACTCCCGAAGGGCTTGATGCGTGACTATCCGCAATACGGGGTCAGATCTGTGATGCTGGACGTCGCGCGCTTCTATATGCCTTTGGATTACCTGATCGAGGTTACAAAGTACGCCGCATTTTTCAAGCTCAGCGAGTTCCACGTCCATATCAATGATAACGGCGGCGAGCAAACCCACGCATTTCGTTTGGAAAGCAAGCGGTACCCCGCGCTCAATTCGGGTATAGCATCCGAGCACGTTTACACGCAAGAGGACTATAAGGCATACCAAAAGGAAATGCGGAAATACGGCATTGACGTGGTGACCGAGATCGACACGCCCGCGCATGCCAGAAGCGTGGGAGCGCATGATCCTTCGCTGATGCTGAGCGCGGGACAGATCGACGTTGAAAACCCCGATGCGGTCGCCTTTGTCAAGAGCTTGTACGATGAGCTTCTGGACGGCGATGACCCCGTGCTGAGCTCTCGCAAGGTACATATCGGTGTGGATGAATACGAATGGCAAAAGGCGGAGCAGGTGCGGACGTATCTGAACGAAATTTCCGCATACGTTGCAAAAAAAGGCAGAATTCCTGTGGCGTGGTGCTCACTGAACGACACGCCCCCGACGGGAAAATATCAGGGCTACGGTGGCACAACGCCCGTATCCACCACCGCCATACAGGAGTATTATTCCAAAAACACGGCGAAGCTACAGCTTTTGCTTGAGGGCGGATATCAGATTATCAGCGCCGAGGCGAGGAGCTTATATATCGTTCCCCGCTCGGACAAATTTTACGATTATTTGGATCTCAGGCACCTCTACTGCAATTGGGAGGTCGGAAACGTCACACCAAACGAGGCACCGCTTGGCACGGGGCATCCGCTTTTGCTTGGCACTGAAAGCTGCTTTTGGTACGACCATAACGTCGGCTGCACCGAGTTTGATATTTTTGACAGACTAAAGGGGCAGATCGTTCTGATGTCGGAAAAGGGCTGGTTCGGAGAGCAGACGGCAGACAGCACGTACGAGGATTTCCAAAGCAGAGTTGACACGCTTGCGGCAACCTCGCCCTTGGCAAATCCGGCAAGATACGTGAGCTCTTGCACCGATCGGGTCGTTGATTATGATCTGAATGCGGTTGCAAACGGGCAGATCAGGGATCTCACCGAAAACGGGTACGCCGCTGTTGCGGTCGAGCTTGACGCGAGCGCGGAAGGGCTTTTGCTTGACGGCAAGGGATATATTTCGCTGCCCTTCGGGAGTGTTGGCTTCCCGTATGCGGTGAGCTTCGCGTTGCAAATTTCGGATTACGTCTGTGAAAATGCCGCGTTTGCCAAAGGCAAGGACGGCGCGCTGCTTTTCAACGTTGACGGTACGGGAAAGATCGGTTTTTCGCAAAAGGGGTACGTATCCTTGTTTGATTTCGTGCCACCCGTGGAACAGACGGTTCAGTATAGGATCGAGTGCCGTGACGAAAAGACCTGCCTGTACGCAAACGGCGAGCTTGTCGCCGAGGCGGTGCCCTATCAAAGCATATACGAAAAGCCCATTCGAGGGGAGGAAGCGCCTACCTTCGTGATGCCCACCGAGCAGATCGGGCTTGGCGTCAAGGGCTGCTTGCGCTCGCTTCGCATCGAGAAGCTTTAAAAGGAAAAAGAGAAAAAGGCATAGCGTGAACCCCGCTTGGGGCATCACGCTATGCCTTTTACTCGTTTGTTATGCGATCGTATAAATGATCTGCCCCTTGCCGTGCAGGGTGACCTCACAGTCCTTGGGGATCAGAACGCTATCTCCCTTCGAGAGCTTGATCTCGCCGTCGGCGTACCCAAGCGTCGCCTGCCCTTCCAGCACCAAAAGTGCAGATACGGTATTGCTTTTTGCGCGCTTTTTGCCGTTCAGATCCATGTGATACACCTTAAAAAGCTCACATTCGCAAAGTGTGCGCTCGCTTCCGTGCGCGTGCTGTGTCACCGCGCCGATCTTGCCGTGGGGGCGGCTCGGCACGTCGGTCACGGTCACGTCCAGCGCCTTTTCTACGTGGAGAGCGCTGGCGCATTTTGCGCTCGGCTTTTTGCCCGCTTGCTTTGGATTTGCGTGAATATGTGAAAATGTTGCGTTTCCCTTGCCAAGGGCGTTATTTTTTGATATAATGATGGGGCAAACGCTTTGTATGGGAGGGATCTTGTGAAAAGCCAAAAGAAAGCGGTCGCATCGAATTGCGATACCTGCGAATTTTACGATTACGACGAGTACACAGAGGAATATTGCTGTATGGCGAAGCTGGACGAGGACGATATGGTCCGCTTTCTCAGCGGACGGACCGCCGCCTGTCCCTATTATCGCTTTTATGACGAGTATAAAAGCGTACATAAGCAAATTTGAAGGCGTTTTTACCACTAAGCTTTGAAAATGAAAGGAGAGTTATTATGATCGAACTGATCCAACTTGAATGCAAGGGTGAGCGCGTTGAAAAAGAGCGCACGTCGGCGGATGTAACGCTGCTGTCTATTTATAATCGGGCAAAAACGCAAGCTCCTACACTCGGTGAGGACGGTAAGCGCATCGTGTTGCCCTGCACGGGGGATGCGCGTTACAGCGTTTCGCTTTACGGCAGCAGTAACACGGCGGTGGTCGGTATGGACCTTCGTTTGACGCAGCCCCTTGAGGATATGGACATTCACCTGTTTTACAAGGTGACAAACCTTGAAACGGGCGAGAGCCTGCATATGGACGATCCGATCACTATTCGTATAAAGGGCAA